>NZ_CAUIXH010000004.1:0-159147 GCF_962707005.1 Neisseria basseii
CCCGCAAATTGGCCGCCAATTTGCGGGGGGGGGGGGGTAATATCCGCTTTATAGACGTAAACCCCGAAGATTTCGCCGGCTTCCCCTTAAACATCAGACACATTTCCATTACGACTTATGCCCGCCTGAAATTGGGCGAATACATTGCCGATTGCGATAAAGTCCTGTATCTGGATATAGACGTATTGGTCAGGGACAGCCTGAAGCCCTTATGGGATACCGATTTGGGCGGCAACTGGCTTGGCGCGTGTATCGATTTGTTTGTCGAAAGGCAGGAAGGCTACAAACAAAAAATCGGTATGGCGGACGGCGAATATTATTTCAATGCCGGCGTATTGCTGATCAACCTGAAAAAGTGGCGGCAGCACGATATTTTCAAAATGGCCTGCGAATGGGTGGAACAATACAAGGACGTGATGCAATATCAGGATCAGGACATTTTGAACGGGCTGTTTAAAGGCGGGGTGTGTTATGCGAACAGCCGTTTCAACTTTATGCCGACCAATTATGCCTTTATGGCGAACAGGTTTGCGTCCCGCCATACCGACCCGCTTTACCGCGACCGTACCAATACGGCGATGCCCGTCGCCGTCAGCCATTATTGCGGTCCGGCAAAGCCGTGGCACAGGGACTGCACCGCGTGGGGTGCGGAACGTTTCACAGAGTTGGCGGGCAGCCTGACGACCGTTCCCGAAGAATGGCGCGGCAAACTTGCCGTCCCGCACCGTATGTTTCCGACAAAGCGTATGCTTCAAAGATGGCGCAGAAAGCTGTCTGCCAGATTCTTACGCAAGATTTATTGACGGGGCAGGCCGTCTGAAGCCTTCAGACGGCATCGGATGTGTCGGAAAGGAGAAACGGATTGCAACCTTTAGTCAGCGTATTGATTTGCGCCTACAACGCAGAAAAATATTTCGCCCAATCATTAGCCGCCGTCGTGAATCAGACTTGGCGCAACTTGGAGATTTTGATTGTTGATGACGGCTCGACGGACGGCACGCCCGCCATTGCCCGGCGTTTCCAAGAACAGGACGGCAGGATCAGGATAATTTCCAATCCCCGCAATTTGGGCTTTATCGCCTCTTTAAACATCGGGCTGGACGAATTGGCAAAGTCTGGGGGGGAATATATTGCACGCACCGATGCCGACGATATTGCCGCCTCCGATTGGATTGAGAAAATCGTGGGCGAGATGGAAAAAGACCGCAGCATCATCGCAATGGGCGCGTGGCTGGAAGTTTTGTCGGAAGAAAACAATAAAAGCGTGCTTGCCGCCATTGCCCGAAACGGCGAAATTTGGAAAAACCCCCTGACCCATCAGGAAATCGTGTCTGTCTTTCCCTTCCGCAACCCCATACACAACAACACGATGATTATGCGGCGCAGCGTCATTGACGGCGGTTTGCGGTTCGACCCCGCCTATATCCACGCCGAAGACTATAAGTTTTGGTACGAAGCCGGCAAACTGGGCAGGCTGGCGAATTATCCCGAAGCCTTGGTCAAATACCGCTTCCATCAAGACCAGACCTCTTCCAAATACAACCTGCAACAGCGCAGGACGGCGTGGAAAATCAAAGAAGAAATCAGGGCGGGGTATTGGAAGGCGGCAGGCATAGCCGTCGGGGCGGACTGCCTGAATTACGGGCTTTTGAAATCAACGGCATATGCGTTGCACGAAAAAGCCTTGTCCGGACAGGATATCGGATACCTCCGCCTGTTCCTGTACGAATATTTCTTGTCGTTGGAAAAGTATTCTTTGACCGATTTACTGGATTTCTTGACAGACCGTGTGATGAGGAAGCTGTTTGCCGCACCGCAATATAGGAAAATCCTGAAAAAAATGTTACGCCCTTGGAAATACCGGGGCTATTGAAACCGAACAGGGAAAATCATGCAAAACCACGTTATCAGCCTAAGCTCCGCCGCAGAACGCAGGGCGCACATTGCCGATACCTTCGGCAGGCACGACATTCCGTTTCAGTTTTTTGATGCACTAATGCCGTCTGAAAGGCTGGAACAGGCAATGGCGGAACTCGTCCCCGGTTTGTCGGCGCACCCCTATTTGAGCGGAGTGGAAAAAGCCTGCTTTATGAGCCACGCCGTATTGTGGAAACAGGCGTTGGACGAAGGCACGCCGTATATCGCCGTATTTGAAGACGACGTTTTACTCGGCGAAGGCGCGGAGCAGTTCCTTGCCGAAGACGCTTGGCTGGAAGAGCGTTTTGACCCCGATTCCGCCTTTATCGTCCGTTTGGAAACGATGTTTATGCACGTCCTGACCTCGCCCTCCGGCGTGGCGGACTACTGCGGGCGCGCCTTCCCGCTGTTGGAAAGCGAACATTTTGGTATGGCGGGTTATATCATTTCCCGAAAGGCAATGCGTTTCTTCTTGGACAGGTTTGCCGTTTTGCCGTCTGAACGCCTGAAGGCGGTGGATTGGATGCTGTTCAGCAGTTTTCTCGACAAAGGGGGGATGACGGTTTGCCAACTGACCCCTGCCTTGTGCATCCAAAGCGAAACCCTGCCCAGCCAACTGAAAAACGGCAGGCAGGAATCGTACCGCAACCGCCGCTCCCCGAAGGTTTTGTTGAAACGCGCTTTGGGAAAAATCGGCAGGGAAATCGAAAGGGCGAGAGAACGGAAACGTCAGAAAAAATTGGAAAAACAACTTGGGCGGCACGTCGTCCCGTTTGAATAGGTTTTGGCCTTTCCTTATTTGGCGGGTGTGCGCTGTCCCTAAATTTATGTTGGGGAATCCGGTTTGTTCGGTTTCACTTGTTTTCGGGTAAGTCCTAATTCATTATTCCCACGAAAACAGAAAACCAAAAACAGAAATCTAAAATTTCGTCATTCCCGCGCAGGCGGGAATCCAGTCCGTTCGGTTTCGCTTGTTTTAAGTTTCGGGTAACTTCCACTTCGTCATTCCTACGAAAGTGGGAATCCAGTCCGTTGAGTTTCAGTCATTTCCGATAAATCACCGCAACGTTAAATTTCTAGATTCCCGCCTGCGCGGGAATGACGGCAGGGGGATTTCTGTTTTTCCGACAAATTCCTAAAACTTAAAATTTCGTTATTTCCGCGAAAACAGAAAACCAAAAACAGAAACCTAAAATCTCGTCATTCCCGCAAAAACAGAAAACCAAAAAACAGCAACCTAAAATTCGTCATTCCCGCGCAGGCGGGAATCCAGTCCGTTCGGTTTCGCTTGTTTTAAGTTTCGGGTAACTTCTACTTCGTCATTCCCGCGAAAGTGGGAATCCGGTTCGTTGAGTTTCAGTCATTTCCGATAAATCACCGCAACGTTAAATTTCTAGATTCCCGCCTGCGCGGGAATGACGGCACGGGAAATCTTATTTGTATAATCTTGCCCTACTATTCAAACAAGGCATTGCCTTGTGAGTGCAAAGGCGTTGGAACTAAGTTTACCCAAGGTTGCACTTACTCAAATTTAAAGCCCCTGCTTGTTAGCGGGTGCTTTTATAAAATATAAAAGATAAAAGTTAATATAGCACCTAGCAATAATGCACCTAGTATTTTTAATTTACTTTTTGTATCTTTCTCTTGCCACGGTTTTTCATCAAAAAGTTCACTAAAAAAATCAAAGACAGTGTGCCAAATAGCTTTCCATAGTTCCATTTTGTTTCTTCAATAAAATTTTGAACCTACTATCTTAATCGGCTGCAAAATGCCGTCTGAACGGGTTTCAGACGGCATTTCTGTTTATACAAAATCGCCCCAAAGCGTCTGCATGGCGGCGATGGCGGCGAGTGGGGCGGTTTCTGTGCGTAAAATCCGTTTGCCGAGTGTAACCGCCTGAAAGCCGGCTTCAAATGCCTGTTGTTCTTCCTGTTCTGTCCAGCCGCCTTCAGGGCCGACCATAAAGACGATTGTGCCGGACGGGTGGCGGATGTCGCCGAGTTTGCAGGCGCGGTTGATGCTCATAATCAGCTTGGTGCTTTCAGACGGCATTTTGTCGAGTGCTTCACGGTAGCCGATGATGGGCAGTACGGGGGGAACGGTGTTCCTGCCGCTTTGTTCGCACGCGGAGATGACGATTTCCTGCCAGCGTGCGAGGCGTTTGGCGGCGCGTTCTCCGTCGAGGCGGACGATGCAGCGTTCGCTGATGACGGGCTGTATGGCGGTTACGCCGAGTTCGACGCTTTTTTGCAGGGTAAAGTCCATACGTTCGCCGGAGGAGATGGATTGTATCAGTGTGATGTTGAGCGGGGACTCGTTGTCGGTTGTGTCTTCGTGCAGGATTTCGGCTTCGGCGCGGCGTTTTTCCAAAACGGTCAGCTGTGCGGCGTGTGCCTTGCCTTTGCCGTCGAAGAGGGTGATGTTTTCGTTGGGGCGGACGCGCAGGACGTTGAGGTGGCGGACGATGTTGTCGGGCAGGGCGACGGTTTGTCCGACGGAAAGGTTTTCGGGCAGGTAGAATCGGGGCATAGTTTTTGGCGGTTCGGACGGTTATAATCTGTCGCAGCGGCGTGATGGAAACGGACATTATACGTTTGCGCGCCGCAAGTTCAAAATATGAGGACAGTGGGAAGTGTTGCACCGTTTGCAGAAAGTCGTGCGCCATATCGCGCAAACCGAAATTATGCCGCGTTTTTTGAATACGCCGTCCCACCGCAAGGAAGACGGTTCGATGTTGAGCGAGGCGGACATTGCCGCGCAGACGGCTTTTGCCGCCGCGTTGCCGCTTCTGATCGATTGCCCGATGTTGGGCGAGGAAATGTCGCGGCAGGAACAGTCGGCTTTGTGGGAACAATATTCGGGGGAAAAGGGGCTGTGGATTGTCGATCCGATAGACGGGACGAACAATTTTGTCAACGGGCTGCCGCATTTTGCCGTGTCGGTGGCGTTTGTCCGTAACGGGCGTGCCGAGTTGGGCGTAATCTACAACCCGGTCAGCGGCGAATGTTTTTATGCCGAACGGGGGCAGGGGGCGTTTTTAAACGGGACGCGCCTGCCTTTGCGTTTGGTCGAAAAAAAACTCAATGAGGCGATTGCGGGCGTGGAAATCAAATATCTGCGTTCCGGCAAGCTGTCCAGCCGGATGAGCACGCTCGCGCCTTTCGGGACGGTGCGGAGTATGGGCAGCAGTACGCTGGACTGGTGCTATCTGGCGTGCGGGCGTTATGATGTTTATGTCCACGGAGGGCAGAAGCTGTGGGATTATGCCGCCGGCGCGTTGATTTTCGAGGAGGCGGGCGGCAGGCTGACGACTTTGGAAGGCGACGGGTTTTGGAGTGGTGAACACGTGTTCAAACGCTCGGTCGTCGCCGCGCTCGAACCGAAGCTGTTTGAACGCTGGGTCGGGTGGATACGGGAAAACCAATAGGTTCAACAGGTTTGTTAATATATTTTCACGATTAACGTTTCTTAACATTAATTCGGGTACAATCCTTTCCGCTGATTACCGCTGCCGTTTCTCCCTTTTCGGCAGTGCAGCAAGTAAGACGTTTTCCCGCAATGTATTGACCATTCATACTTACCCTTGGTATGAATGGTTTTTTTTGCGCGTTAAAAATGCCGTCTGAACGTTCAGACGGCATTTTTATGCGACAGGTTGCAGATATTTGCCGCAGCAGGCTTTGAATTTTTTGCCCGATCCGCAAATGCAGGGTTGTTTCATCGCAGGATGCGGAACGGTGGGATCGATAAAATACCATTGTCCGCCGATGTTGACGAAGCCGGACAGTTCGTGATGCGCGGATCGGTGTTGTCCGTCTCGGAAGTAGGCTTCAAATTCGACTTGGGCGTGCTGTTTGCCGAAGTTGCGGTGTGCGATGACATTCAAGCCCAGCCATTCGGTTTCGCTGCTCCACTGCATCAGTTCGGCGGCATCGAGGAATGCCTGTTGTGCCGGCACGGTGGTGGCGATGATGTAGTCGATAAGGTGCAGCACATACGCGCTGTACCGCGAACGCATGAGGGCTTCGGCGGTGGGCGGCAGGATTCGGCGAAGGTGCAATGGGCGGCAGCAGCCGGCATAGCTTGTGCCTGAGCCGCAGGGGCAGGGCAGGTGGTGGTGAGTGTTCATTTTGTTTGGGAATGCAAATGCCGTCTGAAAGGGCTTCAGATGGCATTGCCGGTACGGCTGCCCGTCAGGGCATCAACATGCCGCCGTTGACGTGCAGCGTTTGACCGGTAATGTATTTTGCTTGGTCGGAAGCGAGGAACAGAACCGCATCGGCGATGTCTTGCGCGTCGCCGAATCTGCCCAAGGCGGTTTGGGCGGTAAAGGTTTGGCGGGTTTCTTCGGACAGGGCGCGGGTCATGTCGGTGTCGATAAATCCCGGGGCGACGCAGTTGACAGTAATGCCCCGACTGCCGACTTCGCGCGCCATAGATTTGGCAAAACCGATCAAGCCTGCTTTTGCCGCGGCATAGTTGGTTTGCCCGGCATTGCCCATTACGCCGACGACGGAGGTGATGTTGATGATGCGGCCGGAACGTTGTTTCATCATACCGCGCAAGACGGCTTTGGAGGCGCGGAAGACGGATTTTAGGTTGACCTGCATGATGTCGTCCCACTCTTCTTCTTTCATGCGCATCAGGAGGTTGTCGCGGGTGATGCCGGCGTTGTTGACCAGAATATCCAGTTTGCCGAATGCTTTTTCGATGTCGGCAATCAGGTTTTCGATGGTTTCAGGTTCGGCGGAATCCAATGTACGACCTTCGCCGCCCCATTGCGCCAACCGCTCGCTAATCGCCGCAGCCCCGCTTTCGCTAGTCGCCGTACCGATGACTTTGGCACCGGCTGCCGCCAGTGTGTCGGCAATCGCTGCACCGATACCGCGCGATGCGCCTGTTACCAAAGCGATTTTGCCGCTTAAATCTTGTGTGCTCATATTTTTTCCTTTTTTCCGATAATCGAAGGGCTGTACCGTATTGAACAGCACAGTCGGCCGTTTATTCCCATTCAATCGTGGCAGGCGGTTTGCCGCTGACATCGTACACCACGCGGTTGATGCCTTTGACTTCGTTGATGATGCGGTTGGACACGCGTCCGAGCAGTGAGTAAGGCAACTCAGCCCAATGCGCGGTCATAAAGTCGCTGGTAATGACGGCGCGCAGTGCGACGACGTAATCGTAAGTGCGTCCGTCGCCCATCACGCCGACGGATTTCACAGGCAGGAAGACGGCGAAGGCTTGGCTGGTCAGATCGTACCAAGACGTGCCGTTTTCATCGGTGGTGTTGCGTAATTCTTGGATGAAAATATCGTCTGCCTGACGCAATAAGTCGGCGTATTCTTTTTTCACTTCGCCCAAGATACGCACGCCCAAACCGGGACCCGGGAACGGATGGCGGTACACCATTTCGCGCGGCAAGCCCAAAGCAACGCCCAGTTCGCGCACTTCGTCTTTGAACAGGTCGCGCAACGGTTCAAGCAGCTTGAGCTTCATGTTTTCAGGCAGGCCGCCGACGTTGTGGTGCGATTTGATGGCGTGGGCTTTTTTGGTTTTCGCGCCTGCGGATTCGATTACGTCAGGGTAAATCGTGCCTTGCGCCAGCCATTTGGCGTTGGTAAGTTTTTTCTCTTCGGCATCAAATACTTCGATAAATTCCGCGCCGATGATTTTGCGTTTTTTCTCAGGGTCAGTAACGCCGGCGAGTTTCGCCATAAACTGCCCTTCGGCATCGACGTGTATCACTTTCACGCCCAAGTTGCGGGCGAACATATCCATCACCATTTTGCCTTCGTTCAGGCGCAACAAACCGTGATCGACGAACACGCAGGTCAGTTGGTCGCCGATGGCGCGGTGAATCAGCGCGGCAGCTACGGAAGAGTCCACACCGCCCGACAAACCCAAAATCACTTCGTCGCTGCCGACCTGTTCGCGGATTTTGGCAACGGCTTCTTCGATGTAGTTCGGCATTGTCCAGCCCGGTTGCGCGCCGCAGATGTCCAAGACAAAGCGGTTCAACAGGGCGCGGCCTTGTTTGGTGTGGGTAACTTCGGGGTGGAACTGGATGCCGTAGAATTGTTTTTCGGCGTTTTCCATCATGGCAATCGGGCAGGACGGAGTGTCGCCGATGACGGCGAAACCGTCGGGCAGTTTGGACACTTTGTCGCCGTGGCTCATCCAAACGTCGAGCGTATTAGGCGCATCGTCTTGAATACCGCGTGTCAGCTCGCTGTCAATGGTTTTAACTTGCGCATAACCGAATTCGCGTTGGTTGCCCGGGCTAACTTCGCCGCCCAAGTGGTGCGCCATAAATTGCATGCCGTAGCAGATGCCCAAAATCGGAATGCCCAAATCAAAGATACCGGTATCGGCTTGATAGTCGGATTCGTAAACGGAATTAGGGCCGCCGGAAAGGATAATGCCTTTCGGATTGAAGGCTTTGATTTCGTCCAAAGGCATATCGAAGGAATGCAGTTCGCAGTAAACGTGGGCTTCGCGCACGCGGCGGGCGATGAGCTGGGTAACTTGCGAACCGAAGTCGAGGATGAGGATTTTGTCTTGGGTCATAATGGGTTTTACGGTGATTGAAGATAATCGGATGGGGCGGCGGATATGATGCCGTCTGAAGGGGTCGGGGCGATTGTACCATTTCAGACGGCATTTTGTTTATGCCGTCTGGACGGCGGCATCTTTGTTTGAGATATTGCGTAACATCGTGTAGTAGCCGTTTTGGGACATCAGTTGTTCGTGTGTGCCTTGTTCGATGATTTTGCCGTCGTCCATCACGATGATGCGGTCGGCCCCTTCGATGGTGGTCAGGCGATGGGCGACGATGATGCCGGTGCGGTTTTCCATCAGGCGTTCGAGCGCTTGTTGGACGAGGCGTTCGGATTCGTTGTCCAATGCGCTGGTGGCTTCGTCCAATAATAATATCGGCGCGTCTTTCAAAATGGCGCGGGCAATGGCAACGCGTTGCCGCTGTCCGCCGGATAAGTTGCTGCCGTTCGATCCGATGGGCTGGTGCAGCCCGAGCGGGGAGCTGTCGATCAGGCTTTGCAGGTTGGCGGCTTGGAGGGCGGACAGGACTTCGGATTCGCTTGCATCGGGACGGCTGTATCGGACGTTTTCAAAAAGGGTGTCGTCAAACAGGAAGACGTCTTGGGAAACGAGGGCAAATTGGGCGCGCAGGCAGTCGAGTTTGATGTCGGCGATGTCGATACCGTCTATGCAGATGTTGCCGGCAGACGGTTCGACAAAGCGGGGCAGCAGGTTGACGACGGTGGATTTGCCGCTGCCGGAACGTCCGACAAGGGCGACGCGTTCGCCTTGTCTGATGTCGAGGTTGAAGTTGTCGAGGGCTTTGATGCCGTCTGAACGGTATTCGACATCGACGTTTCGGAAGCTGATGCGCCCTTCGACGCGTTGCGGCGCGAGCGTGCCTTTGTCCTGTTCGGGCGGGGTGTCGAGAAATGCACATACGCCGTCGGCGGCGAGGAACATCGTCTGCATAGGGATGCTGATGTTGGCAAGGCTTTTGATGGGGGAGTACATTTGCAGCATCGCGACGATAAATGCCATAAATTCGCCGATGGTGGTGTAGCCGTTTTGGCTTTGCCACAGGGCGATGAAGATGACGACGGCGAGAGCGATCGAGGCAATCAGTTCGCTGAACGGGGAATGCGCCGCCGTTGCCTGCGTGATTTTTTTGCTGAGGCGGACGATGGTGCGGTTGACCGCGTCGAACCGGTTTGCCGCCTGCGCCTGCCCGTTGAACAGCTTGACGACGCGGTGTCCCTGATGGGTTTCGGCAATCACGTTGTTCATCGTGCCTATGCTTTTTTGCGAGTCGGAAATGACGTGTTTCAGACGGTCGCGGTAGTAGCGCGAGAGCAGGGAGAGCAGGGGGAACATCAGGACGACGATGAGGCTGAGCTGCCAGTTGAGGTAAAGCAGGACGATGGTCAGGCCGGTAACGATCATCGTGTCGCGCGTGAGGACGGTGAAGATGTCGCTGGCGTTGCTGACCGACTGTTCGGTCAGGTTGAGCATATTCATCAGTACGGTGCCGGACGGCGTTTCCTGATGGTAGCGGGAGGAAAGGGTCAGCATTTTGGCAAACATATCTTTGCGGATTTTGCTGATGGTCATTACGGAGACCCAAGTCATCAGGTAGGTGCTGGTAAAGCGGCAGATGCCCCGGATGACGACGAGGATGATGAGGAAGAGGGGGACGGTCCAGATTTTGTTTTCCGTCCCCCAAACCATATAGGTAAACTGTTCGCGCCAGTTTTGCAGGGTGGAAATGATGCCGGCGGCGGCAGACAGTTCGGGCGGCGCAGCGGGCGCGGAAAAGCCGTGGTTGATCAGGGGGGAGATGAAGGCGGCAAGATAGCTTTCGGTGGCGGCAACGCCGAAAATGGCAATCAGTGCGGCAACGATGCGGATTTTGTAGGGGCGGACGTATGCCATCAGGCGCATAAAGCTGCGCGCGTCTTCTTTTTTAAACAGTCCGAAAGTCAGTTTTTCTATCATATTGGTGGGGCGGGAACTGCAATGGCAGCCGCTGTCGGTGGTTTGGTCGGGATGGATTATAGCGTAAATATGCGGCTGTTTGCCGTTCGGACGTGAAAAGCAGCCTGAGGCATGCAGGCTGCTTTTTGCGGAACGAAGTCAGTGCGCTTCGATAAAGGCGGCAACCTGTCCGGCATCAGTCAGCGCGCTGCACGCGGCGGCCTTGTTGATGCGTTTTGCCAAGCCCGCCAACACTTTGCCCGGGCCGCATTCGGCGGATTCGGCAATGCCGTCTGAAACAAGGGCGTTGACGGTTTCCGTCCAGCGTACGGGGCTGTAAAGCTGGCGGACGAGTGCGTCTTTGATTTTGTCGGCATCGTCGTAGGCTGCAACGTCGGCGTTGTGGATGACGCGGATTTGCGGCTGCTTGATTTCGACGGTTTTCAGGGCTTCGGCAAGTTTGTCGGCGGCGGGTTTCATCAGGCTGCAATGGGAAGGTACGGATACGGGCAGCGGCAGGGCGCGTTTGGCTCCGGCTTCTTTGGCGGCGGTCATGGCGCGCTCGACGGCGGCGGCGTTGCCTGCAATCACGACTTGCCCGGGCGAGTTGAAGTTGACGGCTTCGACCACTTCATCCTGTGCGGATTCGGTGCAAATCTGCCTTACCTGTTCATCTTCCAAACCCAAAATTGCCGCCATTGCGCCCACGCCTTGCGGTACGGCGGACTGCATCAGTTCGGCGCGCAGGCGCACGAGTTTGACCGCGTCGGCGAAATCCAATGCGCCGGCGGCGACAAGCGCGGTATATTCGCCGAGGCTGTGTCCGGCAACGGCGGCAGGCGTTTTGCCGTCAGCTTCCAAATAGGCGCGGTAAACGGCAATGCCGGCGGCGAGCATAATGGGCTGGGTATTGACGGTTTGACCGATGATTTCGGCATCGCTGCCGTTAATCATCGCCCACAAGTCCTGCACCAATATGGCGGATGCTTCGTCAAAGGTATTTTTGACGATGGCGTGTTCGGCAAAGCCGTTCATCATGCCGAGACTTTGAGAGCCTTGTCCGGGGAAGAAAAATGCGAAAGACATGGTATTCCTTTGTTTGGTTGGATTGTCAGAGATGTTGCCCGAGTTTTACAAAAAGTTCGGGCGGAACGAAATAATCAATCAGGATGCAGGTAGCCAGGACATTGCCCGAAACAGTCAGACGGAACAGCACAACAAAACGCTTTTTCGCGGTTTTATGCCTGAACATCCTGCTGCCCAAGTATGCGCCCGTCCAACCGCCGAACAAGGCAGGCAGGAGCAGGCGGTATTCGGGAATACGGTACTTTCCCTGTACGGCACGCCTTTTGTCTATGCCGTAAAGTACAAACGTGTAGAGGGATAATATTGAGTAACACGCACCTAATATGGGGAAAAACATCGAGACGGCAGGTAAAAATACCGCACACGCAATCGGTTTGAGGAGGGTTGGCTGCTTCATGGTAAGGGAAATGCCGTCTGAAAACCTGCTTCAGACGGCATGGCATTCAATATTGCAGCAATACCGCGCCCCACGCGAAACCGCCGCCGATGCCTTCGAGCAGCAGGTTTTGCCCGCGTTTGATCTGCCCGTTGCGGATGCCCGCGTCCAGAGCCAGCGGAATGGATGCGGCGGAAGTATTGCCGTGGTCTTGGACGGTTAAGATCACTTTGTCCATGCTCAGCCCCAAATGTTTCGCAGTGGATTCGATAATGCGGCGGTTTGCTTGATGGGGAACAATCCAGTCGATTTGTTCGGCGGTATAACCGGCTTCGCTGATGACTTCGTCGGCGATTTTTGCCAGCATTTTGACGGCAAACTTGAACACGCCGGGGCCGTCCATTTTGACGTAAGGAGAGCCGCAGATTTTTCCTTCGGCGATTTTCCCGGGGGCGTTGAGTAGGTTCAGATAATTGCCGTCGGCTTTGAGTTTGGCGTGGATGATGCCTGGTTCGTCCGACGCGCTCAAAACCACCGCGCCTGCGCCGTCGCCGAACAGCACGCAGGTTGTGCGGTCGTTCCAATCCACGATGCGGCTGAAGGTTTCCGCGCCGATGACCAGCGCGTTTTTTGCCATGCCGCTTTTGATGTAGGCGTTTGCCGTAGTCAGCGCGTACATAAAGCCCGCACACACTGCCTGTACGTCAAACGCGGGACAGCCGTTGGTTATACCCAATTTTTGCTGCACGATGGTCGCAGTAGACGGAAACTGCATATCCGGCGTTGCCGTTGCCACAATAATCAAATCGATTTCGCCGCTGTCCAATCCGGCAGCATCCAGGGCACGGCGGGCCGCTTCGGCTGCAAGATCGCTGGTTTTCTCGTTTTCGGCTGCAATATGGCGGAACTTAATGCCCGTGCGCGCGGTAATCCACTCGTCAGAGGTATCTACCTTTTGAGCAAGGTCGTCATTGCTGACGCGGTTGGCAGGAAGATAGCTGCCCGTGCCGGAAATTTTGGCATACTGCATGGGAACGGCCTTTTTAGAGAGTTGGTTCAGATTCGGCTATTGTAAGCGAAAAACCGATGATTGCCCAATACGGGCAGGGTGCAAATGACGGAAACAGGGATGGGGGTGTGGTTTGGGATACAGATGGTTTTCAGATGCAGATTGCCGTGGACAGGCGGGGCGGGGTTGCCGATATGCTGTTTTAAGCGAAGGAAATGCCGTCTGAAAACCCAAGCTGCTTCAGACGGCATTTTGATTGTTGGGTTTCCATCAAATTATTGGTGCCGGTGTTTGTTTTTGTATCATAAATTCAGAAATGATATTTTGAATTGCGGAAATATTTTTAGAGGTATGCTCAATAGGGTAGAAGTCTCCCCAAATTTCCATTGTATTTCCACTATAATTTTCTGTTTTAAGGTTTTTGACTTCAATATCCCCGTCTTCTAAAATTGTTTGAATCATTGGCAAATAACATCCTTCTTCAAAATAGATAGTTAATTCGGTATTGCCAAATTTGGGTTCAGGAATAATTCTGAAAACAAGGACGCCGGCTTTTTTCTCAAAATTTGATACGGAAAAAAAAGTGATTGATTTCCCTAATGTCAGGATTTTCCAAAACGGGGATTTGGATTCGCTCCCCGTTGTCTGCCATAAAAAATCCGCCAAAAACAACCGTCGATGTTTTCATGTTTATCAACCCATTGGCTTTATTTGGTTAATCGGACGTGCTTTCTATCTCAAATTCCTTGTTGATAAAAGAAATTTCCCGGGATTCTTGTTCCGTCAGCCGGACATCGAAATCTTCGATATAAGTACACAGGATTTCAAAAGCCAAAAAACGTTCCGAATGCGGCTTCGTCACTGATTTGGATATTTTGGGTGTTGATGCCGCTGCGGGTGATGCTGTTTTGGCTGTCGTTGTCCTTGCCGTAACCTATGCTGGCAGATAGACCGTCTTTGGCGTTACCCATCCAGCCACCTTTGACATTGCCATCGGTGCCAATACCGAAACTTTCGCCTTCGTAATGGCTGTGGTTTTGGATGTCTCTGAAGCTGAGTGTGTCGGTGGCGAATTGGTTTCTGCCGTTATCTTCCGCGCTTTGGGTGGAGGTGATGAGTCCGCCTTTGAGGTCGGTGTGTCCTTTGATGTTGATTTGATAACCGTCTTCACCCGCAAATATGCCGCTTTGCTCATTCACAGACGCATAATCCGCATTCACTTTGGACTTGCTATAACTCGCACTGCCTGAAACGCCGTAACCCATTATTACCATTTTGTTGAATATCCTTTATTATTAAGCATACATCTTGCATTATCCCCAATACAATTTATCGATTTGACTGCATTATCATTGTATTTATTATCATAATATTTTTTTATAATATATTGATAATTACCCTTTTCATCAGGTAATTGATATAATTTATATATTTCAGGACAAGCAACGGAAAGGCAACTTCTGAAATCATCAATTCGTTGTTCGTTAGTCGTATTATTTTTAACAAAATATTCAATATCGTTGTTTGCTTTTGTCGTCATATCATCAAAAGGATAATGACAAGACGAAGTTGCAAAAAAGCAAGGATTACAAGAAGTTGTCATTACCATTATAAAAACAATAATGACAACTTTAATATAGCATTTCATAACAACCACCAATATATAGATAATCAATGACCAGTAATTTTCATAATCGCTTGGATAAAATCCTGATCGACTATATCAGCAATAGCAAACGGTGCGGCGACAGGAATGGCGACGGCGGCTGTTACTGATGAACTTATTGCGTCTTTTTTGTTAGTAGTTCTTCGGTCAAGAGTGGTATTACCCTGTTCATAGCCTGCGTCTTTTCCACGATAAAAGCCCCACATTTGACCGCCCATAAAATCGTGTGTTCCAGCAAAACCCTCTACAAATGAATATAATCCAATGCGGATTCAATCAGGCGGGCATCAAGCCTGCCTTCAAGGGATTTTCCTAACTTCATCATCCGTTTGTCTAGAGCTTTCATCCGTTTTTCTAATGTCTTCATTTTTCAAATACTCCTTATTTTACAAGGCGATATTTGGGAAGTGCCGGACAGGCGCATCGCCGTCCGCACCCACAGGTTTGGGCAGGTGCCGGATGCGGATGGAAGCGGATGTTTCAATTGGCGAGGCGGGCGGATGCCGTCTGAAAGGGGCGGGGGCGTTCAGACGGCATCGTGCGTGTTACAGACCGCCGGCGGTTTCGTTTTGGACGGCTTTGGCGGCTTCGAGTGCGGCGAGCTGTTCGGCTACGCCCTGTTCGATTTTTGAAGGGCCGGCGGACTTGGCTTCATGGTAGGCTTCTTCAAGCGCGTAGCGGAAACCGGTTTCGTCTGTGCCGCCGTGGCTTTTGATGACGATGCCGCGCAGCCCGAGCAGGATGGCCCCGTTGAATTTGCGCGGGTCGAGTTTGTTTTTCAACCCTTTGAGGGCGGGTAGGGCGGCGATGGCGGCAAGTTTGTTGAATAGGTTGCTTTGGAATTCGCGGCGGATGGCTCCGCTCATGAATTTGACTGCGCCTTCGATGGTTTTAAGCATGACGTTGCCGACAAAGCCGTCGGCGACGACGACATCTGCTTCGCCATACAGGATGCCGTTGCTTTCGATGTTGCCGATAAAGTTGAGTTTGCTGTTTTGCAGCAGTTTGTAGGTTTGTTTGACGGTATCCGTACCTTTGATGTCTTCTGTGCCGACGTTGACCAGCCCGATGCGCGGCTGTCCTTTTTGAGGATGGAGTGCATGGACGAGTTCGCTGCCGATAACGGCAAATTGGGCGAGCTGTTCGGGGGTGCAGTCGACGTTCGCGCCAAGGTCGAGTGCAAGGGTAACATGGTCGGTGTCGGACGGGAGGAATTTGGCGATGGCGGGGCGTTCGATGCCGGGTATGGTCTTGAGGACGAAACGTGCGGTTGCCATGAGCGCGCCCGTGTTGCCTGCGGATACGGCGGCTTGGGCTTTGCCTTCTTTGACCTGGTTGACGGCGACGCGCATGGAGGAGTCTTTTTTGTTTTTCAGGGCGGATTGCGGCGCTTCGTCCATGCCGACGACTTGGGTGGTATGGCAGATGTCGATGCGTTCCATCGGTGCGCCTGCCGCAGTCAGGGCTTGGCGCAGTTGCGCTTCATCGCCGGTCATAATCAGGCGGACATCGGGGTGTGCTTGGAGGAATGCGGTTGCGCCGGGTACGGTAACGGCAAGTCCTTGATCGCCGCCCATGGCATCTACGGCCAATGTAATCATAGGGGTTTCTCCGGTAGTTTTTCGGTCTGCGGCAGGGGTTGTGCGGGCTTCAGACGGCATCGGTTCGGAAAATATGCCGTCTGAAAAGGTCAGCCTCGGCCGGCCTCGGCAAGGCGGTTGTGTTCGTCGATGTCGAGTGCGTCCCACGGATAGTTGATCCACCAGTCTTCTACGGTAATGCCGCTGAAATAGGGAATGCCTTCGGGGATTTTGCCTGCTTTGGCTTTGATTTTTTCGTGCAGGACGGCGACGCCGATGGTGCCGAAGTCTTCCTTGAGCAGTTCTTTCAGGCAGAACTCCATGGTTACGCGGCTGTCGTCCACTTCATCGACGACGAGTACGTTTTTGCCCCGCAGGGCTTCGGGAACGGGGTCGAGCCATTGGACTTTTTTGACTTCTTCGGTAACTTGTCCTTCGTTATCGCTGTCGTAATAGGCGGTGGTTACGGCATAAATCGGAATTTCCAGAAAACAGCGCAGCATACGTGCCGGAATAAAGCCGCCGCCGCCGATGGCGATCATGGCATCGTATTTGATGCCGGAGTTCCGTATTTTTTCTGCCAATGCTTTGATGACGCGGTGGATGTCATCGTAGGTGTACCAGATTTTCTGTTTCATCGGAATTTCCTTGGTGGTTGGGGCTTTTGGAATATTTTCACGGGGTATTATACGGAACGCTTTGCCCCTGTGTGTTGACGTATGGCGAAAGTTTGGACGGATGGTGCGTCCAATGCAAAAAAAGCCAGTAATTGCATGGCAATGTTCTGGCTTTTTCAGTCAGTCGAATAGGGATTATTCGCCTTTGGCTTTGACCACTTTGCGGCCGCGGTACATACCGTTGGGGGAGATGTGGTGCGGGCGGTGCACTTCGCCGGTTGTGCTGTCGACGGACAGTGCGGGCGCGGTCAGTGCGTCGTGCGAACGGTGCATACCGCGTTTGGAAGGGGATTTTTTGTTTTGTTGAACGGCCATTTCAAGCTCCTAGATAAATAAACTGTGTCCTAATTAACTGCTTTTCAAACCTGCCAAAACAGCAAAGGGGTTGGGTTTGTCTTGGTTGGAGGATTCCGGAAGGGTATTGCCGCAGTGTCCGTGTCGCGGCGAAAAGGGCAGGGACATCAGGATTTGGTCTTCTACCAATGCGCGCACGTCGAGTTCTTTTTCAATCAGTATGCCTTCGAGTTCTTCGTCGGCAAGCATGGATTCGTCCAAGGACTCTTCGTCGGAAAACAGGACGATACGGCTGCTTTCATCGAGCATGAACGGCATGGGTTTGATACATCTCTGGCAAATCAGGGGTATATCGGCTTTGACGTTCAGGTCGAGGAACAGGCGTTGCAGCCGGTCGCGGCCGCCGGTCAGTGTAAACGATATTTTGGTCTGCCTGTCGGCGGGATAATCGTGCAAACTGACTCGCTCGTCCAATTCTTCCAGCAGAAAACTGCCTTGCAGGTTCTGCCCTTCGGCGGCAAAAATTTCCGGGTCAATCAAATTAGGGTCTGACATAAACGGGCTATGATATAATTTAGATGTTCTAACGTCAATATTTTTAAGAAAAATGTTGCGGTACGCCGAAGGCGGGTGTCCGTGTTTCGGCGTATGGCTGGATTTTACCGCCCCTTCGGGCGTGTTTTCAACGGTAAGGAGGATGGGATGGGTTTGGAACTGCCTTTGATTTTGGGTACGAGTTCGGTTTTCCGCCGCGAACAGATGGAAAGGCTCGGCATTGCCTTTCAGGCGGCATCCCCCGATTTTGACGAAACGCCGATGTTGGGGGAGTCTGCCCCTCAGACGGCATTACGCCTTGCCGAGGGTAAGGCGAGGTCGTTGGCAGGGCGTTTCCCCGAGGCGTTGATTGTCGGTGCGGACCAGGTGGCGTGGTGCGACGGCAGGCAGTGGGGCAAGCCGATGAACCTTGCCAACGCGCAAAAGATGCTGATGCATTTGAGCGGCAGGGAGATTGAGTTTTACAGCGCGGTCGTGCTGTTGAATACGGTTACGGGCAGGATGCAGCGGCATATCGATAAGACGGTGGTCGTGATGAGGCAGTTGGACGAGCTGCACATCCTCCGCTATTTGGAGCGCGAGCCGGATGCGGTTTATTGTTCGTGTGCGGCGAAAAGCGAGGGTTTGGGCGCGCTGTTGATCGAACGGATTGAAAGCACCGATCCGAATGCTTTAATCGGTTTGCCGGTTTTCCGTCTGGTCGATTTTTTGAAGAATGAGGGCGTGGAGGTTCTGTAACTGCCCGTTTGTGCCGTCTGAAGGGTTCGGACGGCATTTTTAACCGATGAGTGAGGGAATGATGGCTGCTGTTTTGTATTTGATTCCTACGCCTTTGGGTACGCCGGACACGCCGTGCCTGCTGCCGCATGAACAACGGGCGGTTGTCGGGCTGACGGATTTTGTCGTGGAAGCGGAAAAAACGGCGCGTGCGCACTTGAAACATTTGGGCGTGACTACGCCTATCCGCGAACTGAATCTGCAAACGCTGAATGAACACACGGATTTGAAGACTTTGCCGGAATTGCTGAAGCCTTTGCAGGAAGGGCGCAGTATGGGCATCGTCAGCGAGGCGGGTTGTCCGGCCGTTGCCGATCCGGGTGCGAATCTGGTGGCGTTGGCGCATAAACACGGTTTTGAAGTGCGTCCGCTGGTCGGGCCTTCCAGCCTGCTGCTGGCTTTGATGGCTTCGGGTGCGAACGGGCAGAACTTTGCGTTTAAAGGCTATCTGCCGTCTGAAAAAAACGAGCGGATTCGGAGTTTGAAGACTTTGGAACAGCGTTCGCGGCAGTGCGGCGAGACGCAGATTTTTATTGAAACGCCTTACCGCAATGATGCGCTGCTTGCCGATGCGGTGGAAAACCTGCATCCTGAAACGCGCTTGTGCACGGCGACGGATCTGACGTTGCCGACTCAGTCGGTGGTCAGTAAAACGGTTGCGGATTGGCGCAGGATGAAGGAAATGCCCAATCTGAAAAAACGTCCGACGATTTTTGTGATGTATGCGGGTTGAAGATTTCCGCCCCGATAGGGGGTGAACAATAAAAATGCCGTCTGAACAGGTTTCAGACGGCATTTTTCATGCTGCGGCATCTAGGAAACAACTTCGCCTTGGGCGCGTTGTTTTTCGATGCTGCGGTTGATGTGCCACTGCTGGGTGATGGTTAAGAGGTTGTTGACCACCCAGTACAAAACCAAACCGGCAGGGAAGAAGAAGAACATCACGGAGAAAACCAAAGGCATGATTTTCATCATTTTCGCCTGCATCGGGTCGGTCGGCGGCGGGTTGAGGAATGTTTGGGCAAACATGGTTACCGCCATAATCACGGGCAGGATGTAGTAGGGGTCGGAGCGGCTAAGGTCGGTAATCCAGCCCAGCCAAGGTGCCTGACGCAATTCTACGGAGGCGAACAATGCCCAGTACAAGCCGATGAAGACGGGGATTTGCAACAACATAGGCAGACAGCCGCCCAGCGGATTGATTTTTTCGTCTTTGTAAAGCTGCATCATCGCTTGTTGTTGCGCCATACGGTCGTCGCCGTATTTCTCTTTGATGGCTTGCAGTTTGGGTGCGGCGGCGCGCATTTTTGCCATCGAGCGGTAGGATGCGTTGGTCAGTGGGTAGAGGACGGCTTTGACGATGATGGTCAAAACGACGATTGCCCAGCCCCAGTTGCCGATGATGTTGTGCAGTTGGTTCAGGAGCCAGAAGAGTGGGGAAGCGAACCAGTGTACTTTGCCGTAGTCTTTTGCCAGTTGCAGGTTGTCGGCGATGTTTGCGATGACGGATGTGGTCTGCGGGCCGGCGTAGAGGTTGATGGAGGCTTCGGATTTCGCGCCGTTTTGGATAGCGGCTAAAGGCACGCTGACGCTGGTGCTGTACAGGTTGTCGTTGCGGCGTTTGATGTCGATACGGCAGTCGCCAGCGGCGCAAACGCTTTGTCCGCCTTTGGGTTGGAGGATCCAGGTGGACATGAAGTGGTGTTCAATCATGCCGAGCCAGCCGGTTTGGGTTTTGCGGGCGTATTCGGCTTCGTTTTTGCCGGATTTCGCATCGTCGTCCAAGTCGGAGAAGCTGACTTTTTGGAATTTGTCTTCAGGAGTGTACACGACGGGGCCGAGGTAGGAACGTGTGAAGTAGCCTTGGCCTTCGGGTTGGCTGTGGTCGCGTACGATGCGGTAGTCCGCACTCAGGTTGGCGGTTTGACCGCTGCCGTTGGCGATGTCGAAACGGACGTTGACCAAGTAGCTGCCTTTGGTGAAGGTATAAACTTTGTCGATTTTCAGGCCGTTGGTTTCAGGCGCGCTCAGGCGGACTTCGACTGAGTCGCCGTTGAGGGTGTACTGTTTTTGCGGTGCGCTAAAGCCGATGCCTTTCAGAATGTTGTTGCCTTGCGCGTCCAGCAGTTCGGATTGGGCGACGTAGGTGTATTCTTTGCCGTCGTCAAACAGGACGAACGGTTTGTTTTCGTCGCCGGTTGCCTTGTATTTGAGCAGGGTCAGCCGGCGCAGGTCGCCGCTTTTTTCATCAATGACGGCTTGAACCGTGTCGGTCGTTACGGTAATCGGCGTTGCGGGCGCGAGCGCGGCTTCGGCGGAAGCGGTTGCGGCGGTTTGCCGCTGTTGCTGCGCGGCTTGTCCGGGCGCGGGCGCGGTTTGGGGGGCGGGGAACATTTTTTCCCAGCCGATCATAATCGCCAGCGCGATGGCGAAGAACGCCGTGAGTCTTTTAAAATCCATATAGAGTTTCCTGAATGGTCGGAAATGCCGCAGGTTGCGTGTTCCGATAGACGGGGAATAAGGGCGGGCTTCATACCCGACGGTCGTACCGCCTGCCCGAAGCTTCAGACGGCATTATATAGAAACCGATGGGAAATAAAAGGAAAGCGTGCAATTTGAATATTGCGTCGGGTCAGGGAACGGGGTCGTGTCCGTGTCCGCCGAAAGGGTGGCAGCGTGCAATGCGCTTGATGGCGAGCCGGCCGCCTTTGAATGCGCCGTATTTTTTGACCGCTTCGACCGCGTATTGCGAACAGGTCGGCGTATAGCGGCAGCGGGGCGGAATCAGCGGGCTGATGCAGTATTGGTAAAACCGTATCAGTCCCAGCAGGAGTTTGGACAATAGGAAATTCATCGGGATGTTCCTTGTATGGGAAACCCGTTGCCGTCTGAACCTTGCCTGTAGAGTGCCGTTTTAATCATACCCGTTTCCCGCATTCGGTTGCGGGGTTGCCGAACATGAGTTGTGCCAGTTCCGCCCTTGCCTGTTTTGCGGTAGCCCTGTCGAATTTACGGTGGACGCGCACGACGAAATCCTGCGGCGGAAGATTGTTTTTGTTCAATCTGAACCAGTCGCGGATGATGCGTTTCATATAGTTCCGCTCGTTGGCGCGTTTGGCGGTTTTTTTGCCGACCACCAGACCGATGCGGGGATGGCCCAGCCCGTTGCCGTTTGAATGCGAAACTTGCAGCAGGTCGCGGCTGCGGCGGTTTCTGAATGCAAAAACGGATGAAAAATCATCCGTTTTCAACAAGCGGTACTGCCTTCCGAAGCGGTAGTCCAAAATTACACCGCCAGGCGTTTGCGGCCTTTGGCACGGCGTGCTGCCAGTACTGCGCGTCCGCCGCGTGTTTTGGAGCGCACGAGGAAGCCGTGGGTGCGTTTGCGTTTGGTAACGGAAGGTTGATAAGTGCGTTTCATGATGTTTCCTAAAATAGAATGGGTAGATAATTAAACCGTGAATTACACTCCAATTTGCCGCTTTTGTCAATCAATATAGAAACTTTGCAGGAGGATTGCCCGATTGCCTGCGGATTTCTGCCGCCTTTCTGTGGATAAATTTTTGCACGGGTTGTGGATAAAATGTCGGCGAGTCGGTATAATCGGTTCGCTGCATTTTGAACCGATGCGCGTTCAGAAGATTTGTTTTCTTTTTGAAAATATTATATTTTCTTTATTTTCGATTTCATCGTATTTCCTTTTCGGTTGAAACCCCGCCTTTTAGGGCGGTAGAATCAGAATTTATTTGAGAGGGGCGTAACCCCTTCCAAATCAGGGCAACACACAGGGCGACGCTTTATGTGTCGCCCTGTGTGTTGAAACATTTTTACCGATTCGAGCCTATCCATGACATTAGCAGAGTTTTGGCCGCTGTGCCTCCGCCGTCTTCACGATATGTTGCCTCACGGGCAGTTTGCGCAATGGATTGCGCCCCTTACCGTCGGTGAGGAGGGGGGGCTATGGGTGGTGTACGGCAAGAACCAGTTTGCCTGCAATATGCTCAAGAGCCAGTTTGCCGGAAAAATAGAAGCGGTGAGGGAAGAGTTGGCTGCCGGCCGTTCCGCCTTCGTATTCAAACCGGGAGAAGGCGTGCGTTATGAGATGGCGGCGGTTGAAGGTGCTGTCGAACCTGCCGAGCCGTCCTTGCACGCGGTGTCGGAGGGGATGCCCGTGCAGGAGGTTCTGTTGGACGAGCTGCCGTCTGAAGAGCCTGTCAAACCCGCTGCGTCGAAAACGGCGGCGGATATTTTGGCAGAACGTATGAAAAACCTCCCGCATGAGCCGCGCCATACTGCCGAACCTGCTTCCCGTCCGGAATCGGCGGCAGTTGCCAAAGCACGGACGGACGCGCAGGCCGGTGCGGAAGAGGCGCGTTACGAGCAGACCAACCTGTCGCGCGATTACACGTTCGGCACATTGGTCGAAGGCAAGGGCAACCGCCTTGCAGCGGCGGCGGCGCAGGCGATTGCGGAAAGTCCGGGACAGAGTTACAACCCGTTTTTCCTGTACGGCAGCACGGGTTTGGGCAAAACCCACCTGGTGCAAGCCATCGGCAACGAGCTTTTGAAAAACCGTCCCGACGCGAAAGTACGCTATATGCATTCGGACGATTATATCCGCAGCTTCATGAAAGCCGTGCGCAACAACACTTACGACGTGTTCAAACAGCAATACAAGCAATACGACCTGCTGATTATCGACGACATCCAGTTCATCAAAGGCAAAGACCGTACGATGGAAGAGTTTTTCTATCTGTACAACCATTTCCACAACGAGAAAAAACAGCTTATCCTCACTTGCGATGTTTTACCCGCCAAAATCGAAGGTATGGACGACCGCCTCAAATCCCGTTTTTCATGGGGACTGACTTTGGAACTCGAGCCGCCCGAATTGGAAATGCGTATCGCCATTTTGCAGAAAAAGGCGGAAGCGGCGGGCATCAGTATCGAAGACGAAGCCGCGCTGTTCATTGCCAATCTGATCCGTTCCAACGTGCGCGAGCTTGAAGGCGCGTTCAACCGTGTCGGAGCGAGCAGCCGCTTTATGAACCGTCCCGTCATCGACATCGATTTGGCGCGTACCGCTTTGCAGGACATTATTGCCGAGAAGCACAAAGTCATCACCGCCGACATCATCATCGATGCGGTGGCGAAATATTACCGCATCAAAATCAGCGACGTACTCGGCAAAAAACGCACGCGCAACATTGCCCGTCCGCGTCAGGTTGCCATGAGCCTGACCAAAGAACTGACCACTTTGAGCCTGCCGTCTATCGGCGATTCGTTCGGCGGACGCGACCATACGACCGTCATGCACGGCATCAGGGCGGTGGCGAAACTGCGCGAGGAAGACCCCGAGTTGGCGCAGGATTATGAGAAACTGCTGATTCTGATTCAAAACTGACCGGACACGCCTTTCAGACGGCATGACATTGCCCATGCCGTCTGAAAGGTAAGAAATCCAACCGATTTAAGGAGCGAAAATGTTGATTTTACAAGCCGAACGCGACAGCCTGCTCAAGCCGCTGCAAGCCGTTACCGGCATCGTCGAACGCCGCCACACCCTGCCCATCCTGTCCAATGTGCTGATTGAGGGCAAAGGCGGTCAGACCAAACTCTTGGCAACCGATTTGGAAATCCAAATCGACACTGCGGGTCCCGAGGGCGGCGCGGGCGACTTCCGCATAACCACCAATGCCAAGAAATTTCAGGACATTTTGCGCGCGCTGCCTGCCGGTGCGCTGGTGTCGCTGGATTGGGACGACAGCCGTCTGACGCTGAAGGCGGGCAAATCGCGTTTTGCACTTCAGACCCTGCCTGCCGCCGATTTTCCGATGATGAATGTCGGCGAGGACATCAGCGCGACTTTCTCGCTGGAGCAGGAGCGTTTCAAAACCATGCTGTCGCAAGTGCAGTACAGCATGGCGGTGCAGGACATCCGCTATTATCTCAACGGTCTGCTGATGCAGGTTGAGGGCAGCCAGTTGCGTCTGGTGGCGACCGACGGACACCGCCTTGCCTATGCAGCCTGCGCGATTGATGCGGATTTGCCGCGCGCCGAAGTGATTTTGCCGCGCAAAACGGTGCTGGAACTGTTCAAACTGTTGAACAACCCCGACGATCCGATTCAAATCGAGCTGCTGGACAAACAGGTGCGTTTCCAATGCAACGGCACGACCATCGTCAGCAAGGTCATCGACGGCAAATTCCCCGATTTCAACCGCGTGATTCCTTTGGACAACGACAAGATTTTCGTGTTGTCGAGGGCGGAATTGTTGGGCGCACTGGAACGTGCATCGATTCTTGCCAATGAAAAATTCCGCGGTGCGCGATTGTTTTTGCAGCCCGGCCTCTTGAGCGTTGTGTGCAGCAACAACGAACAGGAAGAAGCGCGCGAAGAAATCGAGATTGCCTATCAGGGCGGCGGACTTGAGGTCGGTTTCAATATCGGTTATTTGATGGACGTGTTGCGAAATATTCATTCCGACGATGTGCAGCTTGCTTTCGGCGATGCCAACCGTTCGACCTTGTTTACCGTACCGAACAATCCGAATTTCAAATATATCGTGATGCCGATGCGCATCTGATTGGTTCACCGCAAGTGTGCGTGTGGAAAGAATAACCCCGAAACAGAGGAGACGGTTTCGGGGTTTCCCATATTCGGCGTATATCGGCACATACGGTATCCGGTATGGTTTGCCGTGACAAGGTGGATTGGCCGGTAAAACGGATGCCGTCTGAAATCCTGTTTCAGACGGCATTTTGACGGAGCATGGGTTTGGTAGGACGGTCAGCCTCCGAGCAAATCCCACAAATCGTTTTGCAGGTCGACTTCGGATTCGCCTTCGGCAGGTGTAGCCCTGATATAGCTGCCGTCCGGCTGCATCAGCCATGCATGGGTGTTGTCGTCCAGTGCCATGGTCAGTCCTTCATGTATAACGCGCTTTTTGAGGGTCGGCGTGGTAATGGGCGTTGCTACTTCAATGCGGCGGAAGAAGTTGCGCCCCATCCAGTCTGCGCTGGAAATGAACGTATCGTCCGCGCCGTTGTTGTGGAAGCAGTAAATCCGTGAGTGTTCGAGCTGTCTACCGACGATGGAGCGGACGCGGATGTTTTCGGACAATCCTTTTACACTGGGACGCAGGGTGCACATACCGCGCACAATCAAATCGATTTGCACACCTGCCGCGCTTGCCCGATACAGGGCTTCGATGACGGTCGGTTCGATGAGCGAATTCATCTTGGCGGTAATCCGCGCCGGTTTGCCGGCTTTGGCGTGTTCGGTTTCCTGCTTGATGCGGTCGATGACCATTTTGTGCAGGGTAAACGGACTTTGGTAGAGTTTGTTCAGACGGCCCGGCTTGCCCAAGCCTGTGATTTCCATGAACAATGTGTTCACATCGGCGGTGATTTGTTCGTCGGCGGTAATGAGGCCGAAGTCGGTGTAGATGCGCGATGTGCCTTGGTGGTAGTTGCCCGTGCCGAGGTGGGCGTAACGCTTGAGCACGCCGTCTTCGCGGCGGATGATGAGTGCCATTTTGGCGTGGACTTTGTAGCCGAACACGCCGTACACGACGTGCGCGCCCGCCTCTTCGAGCTGCTTCGCCCAGTTGACGTTGTTGGCTTCGTCAAAACGCGCCATCAGTTCGACGACGACGGTTACTTGTTTGCCGGCGAGTGCCGCCTTCATCAGGGCGCGGACGAGTTCGGAGCGCGTGCCGGTGCGGTAAATCGTCATTTTGACGGCAAGCACGGCGGGGTCGGCGGCGGCTTCGCGTATCATATCGACCACGGGATCGAAGGATTGGTAGGGGTGGTGCAGCAGGATGGGAGATTGGCGCACCAAATTGAAGATCGGGCTGTTTTTGCCCAAGGCTTTCAGACGGCCCGGCGTGTGCGGGGGAAATTTCAAATCGGGGCGGTTGACCAAATCGGGGACGGCGTTGAGGCGCACGAGGTTGACCGGACCTTTGACTTGGTAAAGTTCGGCAGCGGTCAGCCTGAATTGCGCGAGCAGAAAGTCGCGGATGTAGGCGGGACAGGTGTCGGCGACTTCGAGCCGCACGCCGTCGCCGTATTCGCGGTCGTGCAGTTCGTTTTGAATGGCGGCGCGGAGGTTTTGCACGTCTTCTTCATCGACGTTCAAATCGCTGTCGCGCGTGAGGCGGAACTGGTGGCAGCCTTTGACGTTCATGCCCGGGAAAAGTTTGCCGACGTGGGTGTGGAGGATGGACGACAGGAAGACGAAGCCGTGTCCGCCGCCACACAGTTCGGACGGCAGGGGAACAACGCGCGGCAGGATGCGCGGTGCTTGGACAATCGCCATACCCGAAGGTCTGCCGAACGCGTCCGTGCCGTCGAGTTCGACGGCGAAGTTGAGCGATTTGTTCAGTGGGCGCGGGAAGGGGTGGGAAGGGTCGAGTCCGATGGGGGTCAGGATCGGCAGCAGTTCGCGGTCGAAATAGTCTTCGATCCATTTTTTCTGCGCGCCCGTCCAATTGCGGCGGCGGTAAAAATGGATGCCTTCCTGCGCCAGCTCGGGCTGAAGGACGTTGTTGAACAGGTCGTACTGGTGCCGAATCAGCGAACGTGCTGCCTTAGTAACGTCCGCAATGGTTTCAGACGGCATTTTGCCGTTGTCCAGCCTGCGCCGGGGGTGCAGCTTGTTTTCACGCTTGAGCCACGCCATGCGGACTTCGAAAAACTCGTCAAGATTGGACGACACGATGCACAGGAAGCGCAGGCGTTCCAAAAGGGGAACGTTTCTGTCTTCCGCCTGCGCCAACACGCGGCGGTTGAATGCCAGCAGGCTCAGTTCGCGGCAGAGGATGCGGTTTTGTTCGGGCATAAGGTTCTCCCAAAGATGGTTGTTGTTCGGTCGGAGCGGGCGGACAATGCCGTCTGAAGGCTTGGCGGCACCTGCGCCGGTTTCAGACGGCATGACGTGGCGGACAGTCTGTTTCAGGCATCGGGGCAATGTGAAAACGGATACCGGCGCGTGCGGTATCCGTCTGTTTCAAATCACTTCCAACACAAAATAATGACGCAGTTTTTCATACACCGCATCGCTGACATTGATGCAGCCGTTGGTCATAATCCTGTCGGACACAACCGAAGATGCGATACGTTCGTTCCGCCTTTCCGACGGTATCTGATTCCAAACGCGGTGCAGGGCGAAAAGAAAGTCGCCCTCCTGTTTGAAACCGATGACTTCGCCGCCGTAACCGGGCTTGTCGGTACTGTTCAGCGTCAGTCCGAACGTCCCCTTGGGTGTGGCAACACCGATGAGGACGGGGTGGCACTGCCTGTCATCGGCAAAACAGAGTTCCGCTTTGGATGTATCGACGATGACTTTTTTCTTTTGGATATAGGCATTGACCGCATCCGGCTGCCCTTGTGCGAATACGGGGGAAGCCGTCAGCAGGCAGCACAATATCCCTGAAAGCAGGCGGGGCGGCATTGCGTATTATTGGCGGATACGTTTCGGTTTTGCCGGTACGATTTCGCGGATGATGACTTGCGGCTCGGCTTTGGGTGCGGGCGGCGGGCAGACGGCATCTTTCGGGAAGACGGGATTCCAGTAGAAGCTGCGGGCAAATTTGTCCTTATCGAAAATCACTTTGTATTGGCAGGTGGTAACGCCTTCCACGCCGGAAGTGTTTTCAGGGTCGATACCCACGCCCGGGGTATGGAAGTGGAACAGGTAGTCCCATTCGCGCACGCCGTACATACCTTCGTCGTAATGCGGGCGGCCCAGGATTTTGTAGATGTCGTCTTTGCTCAGACCGGGGCGCATCAAGTCCAATTCGTCATAAGTCGGGAATGTGCCGCGCTTGTTGTCGAGCGTTACGGAATAAGGTTTCGGGAAAACCGGATTGTCGGTCGTGCCGTCGGCTTTGACGTTGCTTTTGGTTGCACAAGCAGACAGAATGCCTGCCGCCAATACTGCCAAGCCCGGTTTGACGATTTGTTTGATTTTCATATGCAGAATCCTTTTTTACCTGATGCCCGTCTGCCTTTTGTTCGGAAGAGCCGCATCAGGAGGGTTTTAAACGTTTGATTTTGGTTTGTAATATTAGCATAAAAAACGTGCGTATCAGTAAACGCGGTGTATTTGTACGGCATACGGAATAATGCGCGTGCGAATTTACGCATCCTGCCGGCAATTTGCCGATTCGCCGACATCGGCAACCTGTTATAATTCCTCCTTTAAATTCCTAACGTTTTCAAGCGAAAAACAGAATGACCATGCAAGAACATTACCAGCCCGCCGCCATCGAGCCTGCGGCGCAGAAAAAATGGGACGATGCCCGTATTTTCAACGTCTCCGAAGACGCTTCCAAACCCAAATATTATTGCCTTTCGATGTTCCCCTACCCCAGCGGCAAGCTGCATATGGGGCATGTGCGCAACTACACCATCGGCGACGTATTGAGCCGCTTCAAACGCTTAAACGGCTTCAACGTCATGCAGCCTATGGGTTGGGACGCGTTCGGTATGCCGGCGGAAAACGCGGCGATGAAAAACAACGTCGCCCCCGCCGCATGGACTTACGACAACATCGAATACATGAAAACCCAGCTCAAAAGCCTGGGTTTTGCGATTGACTGGGAACGCGAAGTCGCCACCTGCAAACCCGAATACTACCGCTGGGAACAATGGCTGTTTACCAAGCTGTTTGAAAAAGGCATCGTCTATCGCAAAAACGGCACGGTAAACTGGGACCCTGTCGACCAAACCGTCCTTGCCAACGAGCAAGTCATCGACGGGCGCGGCTGGCGTTCAGGCGCGTTGATCGAAAAACGCGAAATCCCGATGTATTACTTCAAAATCACGGATTACGCCGAAGAGCTGCTCAACGATTTGGACAAGCTGGAACACTGGCCGGAACAAGTCAAAACCATGCAGCGCAACTGGATCGGCAAATCACGCGGTATGACCGTGCGCTTCGCCGTTTCAGACGACAGCAAACAGGGCTTGGAAGGCGATTACGAGAAATTCCTGCAAGTTTATACCACCCGCCCCGACACGCTGATGGGCGCGACTTATGTTGCCGTTGCCGCCGAGCATCCGCTGGCAACCGCCGCAGCCGCCGACAAACCTGAATTGCAGGCATTTATCGCCGAATGCAAAGCGGGCTCTGTTGCCGAAGCCGACATGGCGACGATGGAGAAAAAAGGCGTGCCGACCGGCCGCTACGTCGTCAACCCGCTCAACGGCGACAAGCTGGAAGTGTGGATTGCCAACTATGTATTGTGGGGCTACGGCGACGGCGCAGTGATGGCGGTTCCGGCGCACGACGAACGCGATTTTGAGTTTGCCACCAAATACAACCTGCCGAAAAAACAAGTCATTGCCGTCGGCGACAACGCATTCGACGCAAACCAATGGCAAGAATGGTACGGCGACAAAGAAAACGGTGTATTGGTCAACAGCGGCGACTTGGACGGCTTGGATTTTCAGACGGCATTCGATGCCGTTGCCGCCAAGCTGCAAAGCCAAGGCGCGGGCGAACCGAAAACCCAATACCGCCTGCGCGACTGGGGTATTTCGCGCCAACGCTACTGGGGCTGCCCGATTCCCATCGTCCATTGCGAACAATGCGGCGACGTCCCCGTCCCAGCCGACCAACTGCCGGTCGTCCTGCCTGAAAACGTCGTACCCGACGGTATGGGTTCGCCGCTGGCAAAAATGCCCGAGTTTTACGAAACTGCCTGCCCGTGCTGCGGCGGCGCGGCGAAACGCGAAACCGACACCATGGACACCTTCATGGAATCGAGCTGGTATTTCTTCCGCTACATGTCTCCTCAATTCGCGGAAGGCATGGTATCGGCTGAAGCCGCGAAATACTGGGGCGCGGTCGACCAATACATCGGCGGTATCGAACACGCGATTCTGCACCTCTTGTACGCGCGCTTCTTCACCAAACTGATGCGCGACGAAGGCTTGGTCAGCGTGGACGAACCGTTTGAACGCCTGCTCACGCAAGGCATGGTCGTCTGCGAAACCTACTACCGTGAAAACGACAAAGGCGGCAAAGACTGGATCAACCCTGCCGATGTCGAGCTGACCTTTGACGACAAAGGCCGCCCCGTTTCCGCCGTCCTCAAAGCCGACGGGCAGCCCGTCGTCATCAGCGGTACGGAAAAAATGTCCAAGTCCAAAAACAACGGCGTCGATCCGCAAGAACTGATTAACGCCTACGGCGCAGACACCGCCCGCCTGTTCATGATGTTCGCCGCACCGCCCGAACAGTCCCTCGAATGGAGCGACAGCGGCGTCGAAGGCGCGCACCGCTTCCTGCGTCGTCTGTGGCGTACCGTTTACGAATACCTGAAGCAAGGCGGCGCGGTCAAAGCGTTTGCAGGCAGCCAAGACGGTTTGTCTAAAGAACTCAAAGACCTGCGCCACAAACTGCATTCCACCATCGCCAAAGTCAGCGACGACTACGGCCGCCGCCAGCAGTTCAACACCGCCATCGCCGCCGTGATGGAATTGCTCAACCAATACGACAAAACCGACACCGGCGGCGAACAAGGACGCGCCGTCGCCCAAGAAGTATTGGAAACCGCCGTACGCCTGCTGTGGCCCATCGTGCCGCACATCTGCGAAACCCTGTGGAGCGAATTGAACGGCGCGAAACTGTGGGAAGCAGGCTGGCCGACAGTCGACGAAGCCGCCTTGGTCAAATCCGAAATCGAAGTGATGGTTCAAGTCAACGGCAAACTGCGCGGCAAAATCACCGTCGCCGCCGACGCATCCAAAGCCGACCTCGAAGCCGCCGCACTCGCCACCGAAGGCGCAGTGAAATTCATGGAAGGCAAACCGGCCAAGAAAATCATCGTCGTACCGGGCAGACTGGTGAACATCGTGGTGTAAATCTTTTTAAAAACATTAAACAATGTTAAGATGCCGTCCGAAATCCGTTTTGGATTCAGACGGCATTTTTTGAATTTAATTTTTTAAGGGATAAGCCTAATATGAAATTTCCTTCCTTCCTTCCTTCCTTCCTTCCTTCCTTCCTTCCTTCCTTCCTTCCTTCCTTCCTTCCTTCCTTCCTTCCTTCCTTCCTTCCTTCCTTCCTTCCTTCCTTCCTTCCTTCCTTCCTTTAAACGGATAGTCTGTCTGTCGGCAGCAATCTCGATATTGGGAGGTTGTGCGGTCGTTGCTGATGTTTACGGTCATGATTCCGCCACAATGAACGCTACGGCTGCCAAAGATTATATGAAAACGGTTGAATTGAACAAGTCTGCCGGCAATGTCGATACCACATCCAAAACAGCCCGCAGGGTGCAGGCAGTATTTCGACGTATGCTGCCTTATGCCGATGCGGCAAATAATACCGGCCATAGGTTTGACTGGAAAATGACGGTTTTCAAAAACGATGAGCTGAACGCGTGGGCGATGCCCGGCGGGAAAATGGCGTTTTATACGGGGATAGTCGACAAACTCAAGCTGACCGATGACGAAATTGCCGCCATTATGGGGCATGAAATGACGCACGCCCTGCATGAACACGGTAAAAATAAGGTCGGGCAGCAAATCTTGACCAATACGGCGGCGCAGATAGGCACGCAGATTATATTAGACAAAAAACCGGACACTAATCCGGAATTGGTCGGATTGGGTATGGATATTTTGGGAACGTACGGTCTTACTTTGCCTTATAGCCGTAGCTTGGAAGAAGAAGCCGATGAGGGGGGAATGATGTTGATGGCGCAGGCAGGCTATCATCCGGCGGCCGCTGTCAGGGTTTGGGAAAAAATGAATCAGGAAAACGACCAAAACGGCTTTATTTATGCTATTACCTCTACCCATCCGACAAACAATGCCCGTATAGAAAATCTAAAACGGTTGTTGCCGACCGTTATGCCGGTTTATGAGCAAAGTGTCAGAAATAAGGGGCGCGTTAATAAAAAACGTCGGCGGTAAGGGAAGGAAATCGAGAATTTGAGCTGTTGTTTCAAAATGCCGTCTGAAATCCGTTTGAGATTCAGACGGCATTTAAACAGTTCTGCGCCCCGCCCGTTTTGCCTTCAAGCCCGCGCCTCCGATGCGGGCGCAAAAAAATCCCCGTGCCTCGCGGTCGGGCTATGCCGTCTGCACCGCCGCCGTTTCGGCTTGGTTTGTGCGGTCGGGCATTTGTGCGGCTATGCCCTGATATTCGGTTCGGCGGTCTTGCCTGTCTTGGCAGGCATATTCAGCAGCGCGTCTATTGTGAACTTGCTGATTTTGCCGTTTGCCAAGTCAGTTACGCAATGGCTTCGATGCCCTTGTTTTTGACGATGGTCAGCAGCTTCAACGCCGCGCCGCTGGGCTTTTTAACGCCCCGCTCCCAAGCCGAAACGTGATTTTTTCCTACGTTGAGATAGATGGCGAAAGCGGCTTGCGATAGTGCCTCCTTCTCCCTGATTGCCTTGATGTCTTCGCCACTCAAGGGTCTGATTTCAGTCAGGCAGGACTTGTCAAAGTCGCGCATAGTCTTTTTGTCGATTGCGCCGATGTCGTGCAGCCCCTGCATGGTTTCGTGTATTGCTGCGAAAATCTCGCTTTTATATTTCATGGCTGTATCTCCGTAAAAGTGCCGTTTGATTTGGCTTGCTCTATGTCGGTTTCTGTCATTGCCAAGATGATGGCGGCGGCTTTCTTTAATTCTGCAAGTTCTTTGTCCGTGATGTTTTCGCGGTCGTTCTTGGCAAAGGCGGTCATGAAAAACGCCCGTTTTCCCTGCCTGAAAAATATCAGGCTGCGATAGCCGCCGCTTCTGCCTTGTCCTTGCCTTGCTATGCGCTGCTTAATCACACCGCCGCCAAGGTCTGCATCTGTCAGCCCCTTATCCGCCCGCTCTGCCGCCTCTATCAGCTCGGAATCGCTGATTTTATGTTTCTTGGCAAATTTCGCCATCCATCGGTTTTTGAATATCCGCATCGTGCCGCCGTCGGTTTAGTGATACTTGGAATTATACCAAAGACAGATAAGACGGCAAGCCGCCTGATTCCCCGGCTTATGCCGTCTGAAGTACCGGCGGTCAATCTGCCTGTTTTTTTAATCAATCAATGCCAATGGCTCAAATTTCCGTTTTTAGCGCGTTTCGCCGTTTGCCTATGCCGTAATATTCCCAAACGGTTTAGCCATCTTTCCTACCAAAAATTGGTGCATTTCCGTGCGTTTCGGCTTTCTGTCCCACTGCGCTCCCACCGCCAAGACGGCAAAAAAACGGAAACGCGCAAAACCTGTTACCGATTTGTTACTACTTATTACCGTAATCGTTACCGATTTTTTTATTATTTTATTTCATATACTTATTTTTATAATATCTTTCAGTAACGGCGGTAACGTGTAAGGGTAGTGCATTTCTATATAGGGGTTTCCCGAGAACCAAAAAAACCGCTCTGCATCTTGGACGGTTTTCCCCTTATTACTTACGGTTCGTCAGTATTCACCGCAAGCTCTTTTCCGCTTGGCATTTCTGATTTGGCGGTCGTTCAGCTTTATTTTTGCGGTATTTTTCGGATACCGTAAAAAATCAGGTTAGTTCAATTAGGGCGGATTGGACGGGATTGCACCGTCAGGAAGGGGGACGGCAGGATAACAATCAGTCTGAAAGCCTTGTATTTATTAGGCTTGGTTGACGGTATTAGACAGGATTAAACGAAAAAAAACGCTTAGAATTTCTAAGCGTTTTTGTATGTTGGTGCCGACAGCGAGATTTGAACTCGCACAGCCTACGGCCACTACCCCCTCAAGATAGCGTGTCTACCAATTTCACCATGTCGGCATTTGAAAAACTGTTATTTCTGCTGTTGAGGAACAGGGGCAGAAGGTTCGGTATTGTTTACGGGTTTGGGTGCTTGCTGTGTTTGCCGCACGTTGCTGAAGTCCAAACCGTGTTTTGTCGTGTGGGTGTGAATATACACCATAGCCATACAGCTTGCAAAGAAAAATGTTGCTGCAACGGCGGTCGAACGGCTGAGGAAGTTGGCGTTGCCCGCCGAGCCGAATACGCCTTGCGCGCTGCCGCTTCCCGATCCGAAGGTCGCGCCTGCATCCGCGCCTTTGCCGTGTTGGAGCAATACTAACACGATGACGGCCAAGGCGGAAATGATATTAATAATCCAAATAAGGGTTTTGAAGGCTTCCATATTTTTCTACGCATTTTGTGCGGCACTGATGATGGCGGTAAAGGAGTCGTACGACAATGACGCGCCGCCGACGAGTGCGCCGTCCACATAAGGTACTGCGAAGATGTCGGCTGCGTTGTTCGCCTTCACACTTCCGCCGTAAAGGACGCGGATTTTAACATCGCTTCCGCACAAAGACAAGATTTCTTTGTAGATGAATGCGTGCATGTCGGCAATCTGTTCGACGGTGGCGACTTTGCCTGTACCAATCGCCCAAACCGGCTCGTAGGCAACAGCGATGTTTTTGGTATTCAAACCTTGCAGGATGGAAAGCTGGTGGGCGATGACTTCGTGTTCTTTGCCGGCTTCGCGCTCTTCGAGGCTTTCACCGACGCACAATAATGGAATCAATCCGACGTTGAGGACGTTTTCCATTTTGCGGCGTTGGATTTCGTTTTTTTCGCCGAAATAAAGGCTGCGTTCGGAGTGTCCGATGAGGACGATGTCTGTGCCGATGTCGGCGAGCATTTCGGCGGACACTTCGCCGGTGTATGCGCCGTTGTTGGGGAAGCGGCTCACGTCTTGGGCGCAGGTGAGGATGCGGTTGTTTAAGACGATTTGCATGGCGTTGTGCAGTTGCAGCAGGTAAACGGTTGGGGCGGCGAGTCCGATGAGGACGCGTTCGGCGGTGGGGAGGATGCGGAAGCGGTGCATGAGTGCGTTGTTGTTTTGGAGCCGGCCGTTCATTTTCCAGTTGCCGATGACCCATTTTTGATCCCACATTCCGATTTGGTGATACATCTTTTTTGCTCCGTGTCGTGTTTTTTCTGTCTGCCGCGTGTGGCGCGTTGCAATGTGAAGTTTAGTGGATATGCGGCGGGTTCGCAACTTGGGGCGGGCGGCTGAGGGGCGGTTTGGAATGCTGTTTCGGGCAGGCTGTTTTATAATGGCTGCCTGATATGTATGCAAATATGGGAGATGTGATGCACGCGCTTCATTTTTCGGCTTCGGACAAGGCCGCGCTTTATCGTGAGGTGTTGCCGCAGATTGAGTCTGTGGTGGCGGACGAGGCGGATTGGGTGGCGAATTTGGCGAACACGGCGGCGGTTTTGAAGGAGGCGTTCGGCTGGTTTTGGGTGGGTTTTTATTTGGTCGATACGCGTTCGGACGAATTGGTTTTGGCACCGTTTCAGGGGCCTTTGGCGTGTACGCGGATTCCGTTCGGACGCGGGGTGTGCGGCCAGGCTTGGGCGAAGGGCGAGACGGTGGTTGTTAAGGATGTGAACGCGCATCCCGACCATATTGCCTGTTCGTCTTTGTCGCGTTCGGAGATTGTCGTGCCGCTGTTTTCAGACGGCCGCTGTATCGGCGTGTTGGACGCGGACAGCGAACATTTGGCGCAGTTTGATGAGGCGGATGCGTTGTATTTGGGAAAACTGGCGAAGATTTTGGAGAAGCGGTTTGAGGCTTCGCGTCAGGCGGTTTGAGACTGGCAAAACGGGCGGGCTTCGCGTACCGAAGTTGGCGCGGCGGTAGTGTGGTTTTATAATGCCTGCCATTGATAAAACAATTATTTGACGGAGCATAAAATGGATTTTGATAAAGCGCGCTTCAACATGGTCGAGCAGCAGGTTAGGCCTTGGGATGTATTGGATTTTGATGTGTTGGACGCATTGGAGGAGATTCCGCGCGAACTTTTCGTCAATGAGGCCTTGCAGGGTTTGGCGTATGCGGATATGGAACTGCCGCTTGCCAACGGTCACAAGATGCTGGAGCCGAAAGTCGTGGCCCGGTTGGCGCAAGGCTTGAAGCTGACGAAAAACGATACGGTTCTGGAAATCGGTACGGGCTCGGGCTATGCGACCGCGCTTTTAGCAAAATTGGCGGGCAAAGTGGTTTCGGACGACCTCGATGCCGAACAGCAAAAGCGCGCCAAAGCGGTTTTGGACGGCTTGTCTTTGGAAAACATTGATTATGTGCAAAATAACGGGTTGACCGAACTTTCCGCAGGTGCGCCGTTTGATGCGGTTTACGTCGGCGGTGCGGTCAATATTGTGCCTGATGTGTTGAAACAACAGTTAAAAGATGGCGGACGCATGGTGGTTATCGTAGGACGCAAGCCTGTTCAACGCGCGCTTTTGATTACGCGTCAAGGCGATACGTTTGAAGAGAAGGCACTGTTCGATACTTTGGTGGCCAATTTGACCGATAAGGATGCCCATCCTTTCGACAGTTTTAATTTTTGATGTTCGGATTGTGATGCCGTCTGAAAGCAGATTGCGTTTCAGACGGCATTTTGTTCGATTGGGGAAAGGAAACCCGATGGATATTGTGCAACTCTCGCCGTTGGCACTGAAAATTTGGATGGATGAGGGACGGGCGTTCCGACTGTTGGACGTGCGAACGGATGAAGAAGCGGCGATTTGTTCGCTGCCCGATGCGGTACATATCCCGATGAATCTGATTCCGCTACGGCAGAACGAGCTGCCGGACGACGGCGTGCCGCTTGTGGTGTATTGCCATCACGGTATCCGCAGCCTGCATACGGCGATATATTTGGCCGATGCGGGATTTGAAAACCTGTACAACCTTCAGGGCGGCATCGACGTGTGGGCGGTTGAGGTTGACGCGGAAATGGCGCGGTATTGAAGGCGGCTTCAGACGGCATTCCTTATCGGATACGGTACGGAATGCCGTCTTGATTTATGATGCCAAAAATTCTTTAAGAAACAATAAGACGCACGCCATTTCATCGGCGGATTCGCGTTGCGTGCCGTTGCCGGTATGGCCGCCGCCGTCCGGAGCGTAGAGCCACGATTGCGCGGAGATTTCGCGCAGTTTGGCGTAGAACTTGAGCGCGTGGGCGGGATGGACGCGGTCGTCGCTGAGGCTGGTAGTGATGAGTGCGGGCGGGTATGGCACGTCGTCTGAAAGATTGTGATACGGCGACAATTCACCCAGCCAGCGTTTGCAGACTTCGTATTTTTGCGGATTGCCGTATTCGTCCGTCCAGCTTGCGCCGGCGGAGAGCAGTGGATAGCGGATCATGTCGGTCAGCGGCACTTCACACACCAGCGCGCCGATGCTTTGCGGCTCGCGCACGAAGGCGGCGGCGGTAATCAGGCCGCCGTTGCTGCCGCCCTGCAAGCCGATGTGTTTGGGCGAACTCATGCCGCGTTCGGACAAATCGCGCACAACTGCCAATAAATCATCAACGCTTTTGTGTTTGCTGATGCCCTGCGCTGCTTGATGCCAACGCGGGCCAAATTCGCCGCCGCCGCGGATGTTTGCCAACACAAAAGCATTGCCCTCTTCCAGCCAATATTTGCCGACACTGCCCAGATAATGAGGCAATTCGGGAATGCCAAAACCGCCGTAGGCATAGACCAAAGTCGACGTGTCGGGTGTGGCGTTTTTGCCGACGTGGAAATAAGGAATGCGCTCGCCGTCGGCTGAAGTCGTCCAAAACTGCTGCACGTTGATGCCGTCTGAATCAAACTGCTGCGGCTGGCGGCGCATGACGGTCAGTTCCATCACGTTCAAATCCAGTGCAAACAGCGTCAGCGGCGTGGTGAAATCGCTGGCGGCAAGGTAAACCACGTCGCCGCCCCAAGGCTGGTCGGTCATTTCCAGCGCGCCCGACGGCAGGCGCGGCAACTCGGCTTCCTGCCATTTCCCGTCGGCAAAACGCCACGCTTTCAGACGGCCTTGTACGTTTTCCAGCAGGCTCGCCACCACGAAACGCTTGGTCGTTTCCACGCTTTCCAATGCCTGCGTTTCATCAGGAGCAAACAAAAGCTGCGCCGCACCCAATTCGCCCCGATTCAGTTTCACCGCCACCAGCGCGCCGCTCGGATAGCTTTGGTTCGCGCGGTTCCAGTCCTTGCGCAGCGTCAGCAAAAGATGCCCCGCCAGATAGCCGACCACGTCGCAATCGGCGGGCAGGTTCAACGGCTTCACCTCGCCTTCAGACGACACTTGCAAATATGTCTTAGTATAAAAACCGTCCGACGCTTCAATCAAATCAATCGGCGAACCCTGCGGATCGAGGTAACGCCACGCATTCACCATCATTCCGTCTTCGCCGATTTGGTACACCGGCAGGCTTTCCTCAAAACTCTTGCCGCGCTCCACCAGCCACACCTCTCGCGGATAGCCCGATTCGGTCAACTGCCGTTCGTCCCAAGCCGGACACACCCACACGCTGTTTTCATCGCGCCAAGACACATGGTTTTTCCCCGCCGGAAAATGAAAGCCGCCCTCGACCAGCCCGCCCGCTTCCAAATCCACTTCCAGCGTATAAGCCGTATCGCCGCCCGACTTACTCAAAGTCAACAGCGCGCGGTTGGGCTGCTCCACCAAGTGCGACACCCCGCCCAGATACACATCGTCGCCGAGCAGCCCGTCGAAATCCGCCACCGAAAACAAGATTTTCCACTCAGGATAGCCCGAACGGTAGGTCGCCGCCGTACACACGCGGTACACGCCCTTCGGATACTCCGCGTCCTGATGGAAATGGTACATCCGCGCGCGGTGTTCCTGACAAAACGGAATCTGCCGCGTATCCTGCATCTGCGCCAAAATCCCGTCCGACAGCGCACGCGCCTTATCGTTGTCCAAAAAGCGTGCACGCGTTTCGGCATGCGCTTCAGCGGCGAAGTTTTGCGTTTCGGCGGAATCGAGGTTTTCAAAATGGCGGTAGGGGTCGGGGTAGGATTTCATCGGAGTCCTTGAGGGTCGGGCAGGTCTTTAATAATCGGGGAAATGCCGTCTGAAACGGGGTTCGGACGGCATTTCTGCGGCGGCTTTCCGTTGCGGTCAGCGGTGCAGGCGACGCACCAGAATATGCGAGTTCCGTCCGTTGTTGCGGTAGGCTTTGCGCCGCGTTTCGGGCAACTCGTCTTCCGATGCCGTCTGAAAGCCGCGTTCGGCAAACCATTCGCCGGTATTTGTGGAGAGGGCGAACAGCCTGCTTATGCCCATACTGCGCGCCTTATCGATGATGTGGGCAAGCAGGCGTTCGCCGTAGCCGCCGTCCTGTGCCTGCGGCGAGACGGCAAGGCAGGCGATTTCGCCGCAATCGGCTTCGGCAAAGGTTTTGAGTGCGGCACAGCCGTACAGGTTGCCGTCGTGTTCGAGGATGGAAAATTCGGAAATGTGGTTTTCGAGGTATTCGCGGCTGCGGTGCAGCAGGATGCCCTGTTCTTCCAGCGGGCGGATGAGGGCGGCGATGTGCGGAATGTCGCCGCTGTGCGCCCGACGGATGGAGACGAAGGCTTCTTTGGCAATGGACGTGCCGATGCCGTTGCGGGTGAAGAGTTCTTGCAGCAGGCTGCCGTCGGCGGCCCCGTTGAGGATTTGGACGCGGTGCACGCCGCCTTCGAGCGCGGCAACGGCGGACGAAATCAGCCGTCGCGTTTCGCCGCCGGCGTGTTCCGCCAGCGATTGCGCTTCCTGTGCCGAGAGGGTTTCGGCGAGTGTGCCGTCGGGGCGGGAAATGCCGTCTGAAAGGGTCAGGTAAACGAGTTTTTCGGCCTGAAGCGAGACGGCGACGGAAGCGGCGGTTTGAAGCATATCGAGATGGAAGGTTTTGCCGCCGTAGGAATGCCCGAGAGGCGGCAGCCAGACGATATTGCCCGCTTCGAGTTGGAAGCGGAGGGCGGCGGTGTCGGTTTTGCGGATAACGCCCGCGTATTCCATATCGGTTCCGTCAATCACGCCTATTGGACGGGCGGTCAGGAAGTTGCCCGATACGAGCGGGACGGAAGGCGCGCGCGCAAACCCGGAAACGCTGCCGCACAATGCGGCTTCAAAACGGCTGCGGACGGTGCCGGCAAACTGCTGCGCCTGTCCGAGCGAGGTTTCGCCGGTAACGCGCAAACCCCGGCAATAATGCGGCGTGCGGCCTTGCGCGGCGGCGAGGCGGTCGAGGAAGTGGCGTGCGCCGTGGATGAGGACGAGGCGGATGCCCAGTTGCGACAACAGCCCGATGTCGGCGGCGAGCTTGTTTAAGGTATCGCCTTCGAGCAGGCGGTCGTCTATGCCGGCGACCAGTGTCGTGCCGCGCATTTGGCGGATGTAGGGGGCGGCTTCGCGGAAGTGGGCGACAAAGCTGTCGGGCGCGTTCATAGGATGACGAGGTAGGAAAGCTGCATAATGAGGACGATAAGCGCGAACAGGGTTGCAATAGTCCAGTTGAACCCTTCCTGACGGGCGGGCGCGGCGGGCGGTACGGAAACCTGCGGTGCGGCGGCAGGGGCAGCGGCAGGCGCAGGCGGCGTATCGTGTAGGGTTGTGCCGCCGTTGAGGATACCGGCGATTTCGTCGCGGGAAATCTGTTTTTTGCCGATGGCGTGCGTGCCGATGCGGTGGACGAGTTTGACATCCGAAACAGCTTCGGGCAAATCGTTGAATATGGGTTCTTTCGTGCTTGCCAGATGGTCTTTGGCTTTAAACAGCCCTTCGCATTTTTGGCAGACGACGAAGCCTTGGGCGACATTGAGCTGGGTTTCTTTGACCCAGAGGCGGGTTTTGCAGTGCGGACAGAAGCAGGCGGGCATGATGTTTTCTCGGTGTGTGTCGGTTTGATGCCGTCTGAAGCGGCAGGCGGTTCGGACGGCATGGGTTTTGTTTTTATCCTACGCCGTACTGCCGGCGGTAGGTGCGGACGGGTTCGAGGAACTGTCCGAATTCGGGGTTGTTTTGCAGCAGTGTGAAGAGGTCGTTCAGGTTGGCGATGGGAACGACGGGCAGTCCGTATTGTTTTTTCACTTCCTGAACGGCGGACAATTCACCCGTGCCTTTTTCCATACGGTCGAGCGCGATGGCGACGCCGGCGGGGGTTGCGCCCTCCGCTTCAATCAGCTTGATCGATTCGCGTACGGATGTGCCGGCGGAAATCACATCGTCGATAATCAGCACGCGCCCTTTAAGCGGCGCACCAACCAACACGCCGCCTTCGCCGTGGTCTTTGGCTTCTTTGCGGTTATAGGCAAACGGGACGTTCACGCCTTTTTCCGCCAGCATCATCGCGGTTGCCGCCGCCAAAATAATGCCTTTGTAGGCGGGGCCGAACAGCATATCGAATCGGATGCCGCTTTCAATGATGGATTGTGCGTAAAATTTTGCCAGTTGCAGCGTGGATGCGCCGTCGTTGAAGAGTCCGGCGTTGAAGAAATAGGGCGACCGCCGTCCGGCTTTGGTGGTAAATTCGCCGAATTTCAAAACATTTTGGGCGAGGGAGAATTTGAGGAAATCTTGGCGGAAATCGGTCATTTTGTGCTTTCTGTCAGATATTGGGACGCAGTTGCGATTCTACCGCCCCGTGCGGCGCGCTTCAACTGCCGCCGCCTTGCGCCAAGACACGTTTGAGCTGCTTGAGCGTCTGCCAGGCGCGGGCTTTGAGTTCGGGTTGGCGCAACAGCCGGGCGGGATGGTCGATGATGAAGAAGGGGCGGCCGGCGCACAGGGTCTTAATCATCGCCTGCCGTTCCGGTTTGACAAACGCCTGTCCGAGGAACAGGACGGCGGGTGCGCGGCAGCCGTCGAGTTCGCGGGCGGTTTGTTCCAGCGCATTTGCGATTGCCGCTTCAGACGGCATCGGGTTGCCGACGGAGGCGGTTTTCACCCAACAGGTTTTGTGGACATAGGCGGCATCGATCCCTGCGGCCTTGAGGATATTGTCGAGTAGGACACCCGCTTTGCCGTGGAACAGTTGCCCGTAAACCATATCCTCGGTCGGCGGACACAGGCTGACGACGGCGAGTCTGGTGATGCCCGAAGCGGCAGGAACGGGGGCAATGCCGTCTGAAAGGTCGGGCAGCAGGTCGGCTTCGGGTGCGGGAACGGGTTTACGATCGTGTTCGGGTGCGGCGGCTTTCAGTGCCGCCATCGTTTCGAGCCGCGCCTGACCGTTATGGGGCTGGGAAGGGCGAATCGGCGCGGTGCGGACGGTTTGGGGACGTGCCTGTGTCGGGGTTGCGGGTGTGTTTTTGGGCGGCAGGACGGCGGCGGTCTGTTTCAGCCACATCGGGCCCAAGCCCAAAGCCTCGTGCAGGTGGAGGTAGCGCGCGCTTAACATATTTTCTCCATCAAGACGGCATCTTCGGTTTGCCCGTCGGTGGCGCGGTAATAGTTTTTCCGCCTGCCCGCAATGCTGAAGCCGTGCGCCGTGTACAGTGCCTGTGCGGCGGTGTTGCCTGCACGGACTTCGAGCAGCAGGCGTTGCGTGCCTTCGGGCAGATGTGCGTACCAATATTCGAGCAGGGCGGACGCAATCCCTTGGCGGCGGCATTCAGGCGCGGTGGCAATCAGGTGCAGTTCGGATTCGTCGGGCAGGTTCTGCCAAACGATAAAGGCGGCAATCCCGCCGTCTTTTTCCGCAAGGAAAACCTGTTCGGACGGCGAAACCAGTGCGGACTCAAATTGGCGTTGCGTCCACGCGGACGGGTTGCAGACGGCATCGAGCGCGGCGAGTGCCGCGCAATCGGCATAAACGGCACGGCGGATGTTCACGGGCGCGCTCTCCGTTCCGCCTGTTCTTTGGCAGTCAGGGCAATTTTGTCGCGGACGTAGAGCAGTTCGGCGTGTGCCACAGTGACGGCGGGAAAACCGCCTTCCGCCGCCAGATTGAGGAAGTCGGCGGCGGTCGGCATATCGGGTTTGCCTGCGAAGGGCGGACGGTTTTCCAGTGCGAACGCGCTGCCTATGCCGTCTGAAAAGACGTGTCCCTCGGGGAGGGCGATGTCTGCCGCCTTACCGACCTGATAACCGCTCAAACGGCGGCAGTTCAGCGTATCGAACCATGCATAAAACACTTCGCCCATACGAGCGTCCGCAGCGGCAAGGATGCAGCTTTGCGGCGGCGGCAGCGAGGCGGCGGCATCGAGCGTGGGGATGCCGATTAAAGGCGTATCGAACGGCGTTGCCAAACCTTGCGCCACGCCGATGCCGATACGCAGTCCCGTAAACGCGCCGGGGCCTTTCGCATAAACAATCGCCCCCAAATCGGCGGCGGTAATGTCCGCATTTCGGAACAGGGTGCGGATTTCCGACAGGATCAGTTCGGATTGGCGGCTGCCGGCCTCCTGATGGAACAGGCGGGTTTCGCCGTCGGCGCGCAGCGCGAGCGACAAATAGGAAGTTCCGGTATCGACGGCGAGGACGGGGCGGTTGAAATCGGCTTGCATGGTGTGGTTCTCGTTGGTTCAGACGGCATTATATAGTGAAATCGGCTTGCCTGCCGTGCCGTCGTGTCCTAGGGCGGCATGGCGCAAAAATGCCGTCCGAACGGTAAATTATCGTGTTCGGACGGCATTTTTCAAATGCTACTGTTTGCCGGCGATGCCGATTTCGTGAACCTTTTCCCCTATCTTCACGGTTGCCGAGCCGGCGATTTCTTGGGCGCGGTCGCCGAAAAGGGCGAGGTGGTAAGTGCCTTTTTCTTCGCTGCCGTAGCGCGTGTCGCCCAAAATGACGGCGTGTGATTTTTCATCTGCTTTGAGTTCGGCGGAGGCAAGCTCGACATTCTGCTCGGGTGTTTTCAGGTGTTCGATTCTGCCGTAACCCTGTTTGTTGGTAAAATCGATGGTGTAGTGCAGCCTGCCGTTCGGGTCGTCGGAGCTGAATGCTTTGCCGTGATACTCGGCTTTGCCGCCGGGCAGTTGGTTGAAGGCGGTATGTTCTCCGCCCAAACCGCTGACAAGGAAGGAGCGTTGGTTTATCAGGCTGTCGATTTTGTCGGGGTTGTTGATTTTTTCAATCTGTAGGGCAACGACGGCGGAGTGGTCCTGTTTGTATATTTGAAATTCGCCGCTTGCCAGCGTGATGGTTTGTCCGTCCACTTCGATTTTTTGCACGAAGTCGAAGCGGCTGATTTTGTCGTTCTTCAGTTTGCCCGTGTTGAGGCTGTTGTCTTTACCGCCGGCTTTGAAAGTTTTTTCCGCACCTTGTGCCGACAGGGTCAGTGTTCCGTTTTGGGGAATGGAGTCTTCCAATGTCAGGGATTTCAAACCTTTGTCTTTATGGTCGAGCGGCGCGGTTAATGCATCGGCAAGCCCCGTGCCGATGTCGGCGGCGACACCTCCACTTCCGCCGCCTCCGCTGCTGCAGGCGGTCAGAATCAGGGCGGCGGTCAGGGAAAGGCAGCAGAAGGCAGTTCGGTTCACAGGTTTACTCCCAGTCATACACAGAATAGATAATATATAAACGTTTTGGTTGCGGTATCTTTTTTGCATACTGCATCAATGAGGCAGGTCAAAGAAGTAAAAATCAAATACCGTCCGAACAACGGTTCAGACGGTATTTTGTTTACAGGCAACCTGTTATTTGACGATTTGGTTCAATTCGCCCTTGGCATAACGGTTTGCCATTTTTTCCAAGGAAACCGGTTTGATTTTGCCTGCCTGACCTTCGCAGCCGAACGCGAGGTAGCGGTCGAGGCAGATTTGTTTCATGGCCTCAATGGTTTTGCTCAGGTATTTGCGCGGGTCAAAGTCGGACGGGTTTTCGGCAAGGTAGCGGCGTACCGCGCCGGTGGAAGCAAGACGCAAGTCGGTATCGATGTTGACTTTGCGCACGCCGTGTTTGATGCCTTCGACGATTTCTTCAACCGGCACGCCGTAGGTTTCGCCGATATTGCCGCCGTATTCGTTGATGACTTTCAGCCATTCTTGCGGAACGGAGCTGGAGCCGTGCATCACGATGTGGGTATTGGGCAGGGCTTGGTGGATTTCCTTGATGCGGTCGATACGCAATACGTCGCCTGTGGGCGGACGGGTGAATTTGTATGCGCCGTGGCTGGTGCCGACGGCGATGGCGAGCGCATCCACGCCGGTGTCTTTAACGAAGCGTACGGCATCTTCGACGCTGGTCAGCATTTGATCGTGCGAAAGTTTGCCCACTGCGCCTACACCGTCTTCTTCGCCTGCTTCGCCGGTTTCGAGGTTGCCCAATACGCCGATTTCGCCTTCAACGGACACGCCGCAGGCGTGGGAGAAGTTGACCACGGTACGGGTGGCGTTGACGTTGTATTCGTAAGAAGAAGGGGTTTTGCCGTCTTCGAGCAGCGAGCCGTCCATCATTACGGAGGAGAAGCCCAGTTGGATGGAGCGTTGGCACACGTCGGGCGATGCGCCGTGGTCTTGGTGCATCACGACGGGGATGTGCGGAAATTCTTCGACTGCCGCCAGAATCAGGTGGCGCAAAAACGGCGCGCCCGCGTATTTGCGCGCACCTGCGCTCGCCTGTACGATGACGGGCGCGTTGACTTGGTCGGCGGCTTCCATAATGGCGCGCATTTGTTCGAGGTTGTTGACGTTGAACGCGGGCAGGCCGTAGCTGTTTTCGGCGGCGTGGTCGAGCAGTTGGCGCATGGATACGAGTGCCATTTTTGTCTCCTTGGGCAGTGGGGGTAAATAAGTTGGATTATAATGTTTTTTGCGGCAAAAAACTACAAACCGCTACATTGATTTTATGTTAACGATAACGGCGGGCGGACGGGTCGGATTTTGGGTGGTTCGGGGTTTTGGTGTGTCGTTTATGATAATGTTTTCACTGGTTTTTTGATATTTGTGTGGGACGGTTATGGTTTTGGACGGGTTTGCGGCGCATTTTGACGCTTATTTGGAAAACATCGTGCGCGAGGGTAAGTCGGAGCACACGGTGGCGGCATACCGGCGCGATTTGGAAGAACTGTTTGCGCTGTTGGCACAAATGCCGTCTGAAGCTGAAGGCGGCGTGCCGCAGGATTTGTCGCGGCGCGATTTTACGGCGGCGTTGCGGCGGCTGTCGCAGCGCGGTTTGAATGCGCGGACGCTGGCGCGCAAGCTGTCGGCGTGGCGGCAGTATTGTGTCTGGCTGGTCAAACGAGGTCTGCTGCATACCGACCCGACCGCCGACATCAAACCGCCGAAGCAGCCCGAGCGCGTACCCAAAGCCCTGCCTCAGGAATGGCTGAACCGGATGCTGGATTTGCCCGTGGACGGCGGCGACCCGCTGGCGGTGCGCGATCACGCGCTGTTCGAGCTGATGTACGGCAGCGGTTTGCGCGTGAGCGAGATACACGGCTTGAATGCAGATGATGTATATTTGGACGAGGCGTGGATACACGTTACCGGCAAAGGAAGAAAACAACGTCAGGTGCCGCTGACCGGAAAAAGCGTGGAAGCCCTAAAAAACTATCTGCCGCTGCGTCAGACGGCATCGGACGGCAAAGCCCTGTTTACCGGCAGGAACGGCACGCGCCTGAGCCAACGCCAAATCCAAAAACGCCTCGAATCGTGGGCGGCGCAATACGGCGACGGCAGGCACGTTTCGCCGCATATGATGCGCCACAGCTACGCCGGACACCTGTTGCAGGCTTCGCGCGACATCAGGGCGGTGCAGGAGCTGCTCGGACACAGCAGCCTTTCGACCACGCAGATTTATACCAAGCTCGATTTCGACCACATTGCCCGCCTCTATGACGAAGCCCACCCGCGCGCCAAGCGGCAGGACGAATGACATACGGCAAAATCAGCCGTCAGCCGCACGCTCTTGATATATAATTGACCGTTGCACCCGGACGACACATAAAAAAGACACACCATGAACCCAAGCCCCCTACTCGACCTGATTGACAGCCCGCAAGACCTGCGCCGTCTGGACAAAAAACAGCTGCCGCGCCTTGCCGGCGAGCTGCGCGCCTTTCTGTTGGAATCCGTCGGGCAGACCGGCGGACATTTCGCCAGCAATTTGGGCGCGGTCGAACTGACGGTTGCGCTGCACTACGTTTACAACACGCCCGAAGACAAGCTGGTGTGGGATGTCGGACACCAAAGCTATCCGCACAAAATCCTGACCGGCAGAAAAAACCAGATGCACACGATGCGCCAATATGGCGGTTTGGCGGGTTTTCCGAAACGTTGCGAGTCGGAATACGATGCGTTCGGCGTGGGGCATTCCTCCACCTCCATCGGCGCGGCATTGGGTATGGCGGCGGCGGACAAACAGTTGGGCAGTGACCGCCGCAGCGTCGCCATTATCGGCGACGGCGCGATGACGGCGGGGCAGGCGTTTGAAGCCCTGAATTGCGCGGGCGATATGGATGTGGATTTGCTGGTCGTCCTTAACGACAACGAAATGTCGATTTCCCCCAACGTCGGCGCGCTGCCGAAATACCTCGCCAGCAACGTCGTGCGCGATATGCGCGGCCTGTTGAGTACCATCAAAGCCCAATCGAGCAAGGTTTTAGACAAGCTGCCCGGCGCGATGGAGCTCGCCCAAAAAGTCGAGCACAAAATCAAAACGCTGGCGGGCGAGGCCGAACACGCAAGGCAGTCGCTGTCTTTGTTTGAAAACTTCGGCTTCCGCTACACCGGCCCCGTGGACGGTCATAACGTCGAGCATCTGGTTGACGTATTGAAAGACTTGCGCAGCCGCAAAGGCCCGCAACTGCTGCACGTCATCACCAAAAAAGGCAACGGCTACAAACTCGCCGAAAACGACCCCGTCAAATACCACGCCGTTGCCAACCTGCCCAAAGACAGTACTGCGGAAACCCCTATGCCGTCTGAAAACAAACCCGCAGCCAAACCTACCTATACGCAAGTGTTCGGCAAATGGCTGTGCGACCAGGCGGCGGCAGATTCCCGATTGGCGGCGATTACCCCCGCCATGCGCGAGGGCAGCGGACTGGTTGAATTCGAACAACAATTTCCCGACCGCTATTTCGACGTCGGCATCGCCGAGCAGCACGCCGTTACCTTTGCCGGTGGTTTGGCTTGCGAAGGCATGAAGCCTATCGTGGCGATTTATTCCACCTTCCTCCAGCGCGCCTACGACCAACTGGTGCACGACATCGCCCTGCAAAACCTGCCCGTTTTGTTTGCCGTTGACCGCGCTGGCATCGTCGGCGCGGACGGCCCGACCCATGCCGGTTTGTACGATTTGAGCTTCTTGCGCTGCGTGCCGAACATGATTGTTGCCGCGCCGAGCGATGAAAACGAATGTCGCCTGCTGCTTTCGACCTGCTATCAGGCAGACGCGCCCGCTGCCGTCCGCTATCCGCGCGGCACGGGTACGGGCGCGCCCGTTTCAGACGGCATGGAAACCGTGGAAATCGGCAAGGGCATTATCCGCCGCGAAGGTGAGAAAACCGCCTTCATTGCCTTTGGCAGCATGGTCGCCCCCGCATTGGCGGTTGCCGGAAAACTGAACGCCACCGTCGCCGATATGCGCTTCGTCAAACCGATAGACGAGGAACTCATCGTCCGCCTTGCCCGAAGCCACGACCGCATCGTTACCCTTGAAGAAAATGCCGAACAGGGCGGCGCAGGCAGCGCGGTGCTGGAAGTATTGGCGAAACACGGCATCTGCAAACCCGTTTTGCTTTTAGGCGTTGCCGATACCGTAACCGAACACGGCGACCCGAAAAAACTTTTGGACGATTTGGGCTTGAGTGCCGAAGCGGTTGAACGCCGCGTGCGTGCATGGCTGCCAGACCAATATGCGGCAAACTAAGCCACCCGTTATCGGCAGATGAAACCCTTGCGTTTTTTTACCGACGGTTTCTGTGCCGGCTTGTTCGTCCTAACAGTAGGAAACATGATTGTCCGGCCGGATATCATGCAAGACAAAATGCCGTCTGAAACCATAACGCGGTTTCAGACGGCATTGTTGCGGTTTTGTTCGGCAAGCTTACCAGATTCCGTCAAAGTTCCTCGTGCTGCGCCAGAATTTCCACCTGTCCGCGGCGGTAAACGTCAGCGTGCCGCCGTTTAATCCGTCTGTGGAGATGTCCAGCCGTTTGATTTTGCCGGTGCGGACGGCATCATAAAGCGGCGCGAACCAGCGTTCTTCCCACTGCTGTAAAACCGATGCATACCGCTCCCTGTCTCCCGTCAGTCCGGACAGGCGCAAATCGTCCATAAACAAGATGTGGTGCGTATCGGGCAGGTGTGCCGCCGTTTCCGCATAAGCTCGGAAGCTGTCGGGCAATGCTCGGCGGTTCGGATGAAAACGGTTCCAAACCGTATCGGCGAAAAGCGTGCCGCCCTGCCCGCCACCGTTCAGACCGTCCCAAAGCCAAAGCCCGTTCAACTCGGGCAGCCCGCGTTTCCTGCGGTCATGATTGACGGGATGCGTGGCCAGCCACATTTGGATTTCGGTTTGGACGCGCAACCACGTTACCGCATCTTCTCCGTCCGGCTGATCGTCCGCACCCAACAATCCGCCCAAATCTAAAACAGGCTTCGCCCCCCAACGGTATGGCCGTTGCATGGAAATCAGCCATAATTCAGGCAGGATGGGCGTAAAATGCCAGGAAATGTCGCGGTAAAATTCAGACAGGTCAAAACAAAGGCGTTCGGCCTCGCCTTTTCCGATGTCCAAATATTCCGCCGTCAGTACATTTGCCTGATGCATCCCCATCTTTTGCCAGACGGGAGAGGCAAGCGCGACGGCTTCAGACGGCATATTCAGGTCTTTCGCCGCATTTTCCGCCAACTCCCCGCACCACAAATAACGTGCGTAAAATGACGATGGTGCGCAGCGTTGCCGGTGCAGCGTGCCGTATCTCAGCATAGTATTGAATGCCGGCAGGTTCAACGGAATACGGGCTTCGTCTTCATCCAAATTAAGCGAAGGGATGGCGAGTGTGAGTTTCATTGTTGAAATGTTTTCAAAAGACAGTTTTAGACGCAACATTATAGAGGATTCGGCACAAACGCCGTAGAAAAGGAGCAGCATGGCAATCTTTCCGCTTTCGGAAAAGCATCGGAAATACGCGCTTCGTACGCTTGCCGTTTCGATTATTTTGGTGTCGGCGGCATACATTGCTTCGACAGAGAGGACGGAGCGCGTCAGACCGCAGCGCGTGGAACAAAATCTGCCGCCGCTGTCTTGGGGCGGCAGCGGTGTTCAGACGGCATATTGGGTGCAGGAGGCGGTGCAGCCGGGCGACTCGCTGGCGGACGTGCTGGCGCGTTCGGGTATGGCGCGGGACGAGATTGCCCGAATCACGGAAAAATATGGCGGCGAAGCCGATTTGCGGCATTTGCGTGCCGACCAGTCGGTTCATGTTTTGGTCGGCGGCGACGGCGGCGCGCGCGAAGTGCAGTTTTTTACCGACGAAGACGGCGAGCGCAATTTGGTCGCTTTGGAAAAGAAAGGCGGCATATGGCGGCGGTCGGCTTCTGAGGCGGATATGAAGGTTTTGCCGACGCTGCGTTCGGTCGTGGTCAAAACGTCGGCGCGCGGCGCGTTGGCGCAGGCGGAAGTACCCGTCGAAATCCGCGAATCCTTAAGCGGGATTTTTGCCGGCCGCTTCAGCCTTGACGGTTTGAAGGAAGGCGATGCCGTGCGCCTGCTTTACGACAGCCTGTATTTCCACGGACAGCAGATGGCGACGGGCGATATTCTGGCGGCGGAAGTCGTCAAGGGCGGTACAAGGCATCAGGCGTTCTATTACCGTTCGGACAAGGAAGGCGGAGGGGGCGGCAATTATTACGATGAAGACGGCAGGGTGTTGCAGGAAAAAGGCGGCTTCAACATCGAGCCGCTGGCCTATACGCGCATTTCTTCGCCGTTCGGCTACCGTATGCACCCCATCCTGCACACTTGGCGGCTGCACACGGGCATCGATTATGCCGCACCGCAGGGAACACCGGTCAGGGCTTCCGCCGACGGCGTGATTACCTTTAAAGGCCGGAAGAGCGGCTACGGCAACGCGGTGATGATACGCCACGCCAACGGTGTGGAAACGCTGTATGCGCACTTGAGCGCGTTTTCGCAGGCACAAGGCAATGTGCGCGGCGGCGAGGTCATCGGTTTTGTCGGTTCGACAGGGCGTTCGACCGGGCCGCACCTGCATTACGAGGCGCGCATCAACGGGCAGCCCGTCAATCCTGTTTCGGTCGCATTGCCGACACCCGAATTGACGCAGGCGGACAAGGCGGCGTTTGCCGCGCAGAAACAGAAGGCGGACGCGCTGCTTGCGCGCTTGCGCGGCATATCGGTTACTGTGTCGCAATCGGATTGAAGTTTGAACCGGCAACGAAAACAATGCCGTCTGAAAATCTGCAAACAGGTTTTCAGACGGCATTTGCAGTTGATTAAAATAAAATTAAGCCAAGGAAGCACTGCCGTCATTCCCGCGAAAGCGGGAATCTAGAAATACAACGCGGCAGGAGTTTATCGGAAATGACTGAAACTCAATGCACCGGATTCCCGCTTTCGCGGGAATGACGAAGTGGCGGGAATCCGGATTTATCCGTTCCGGCAGTGTTTGCAAATATAGTGGATTAACAAAAACCAGTACAGCGTTGCCTCGCCTTAGCTCAAAGAGAACGATTCTCTAAGGTGCTGAAGCACCAAGTGAATCGGTTCCGTACTATTTGTACTGTCTGCGGCTTCGTCGCCTTGTCCTGATTTTTGTTAATCCACTATAAAAGAAAACCCAACCGTCCCGATTCCCGGCAGGGCTGTTTTACGGATTTTGCAGCGAGGGCGCGGGGCGGTCTTGCGCCTGTTTGGTTTGTAGGGTTGTCAGTTTTTTCGTCAGCAGATTCAGAATCACGCCGTAGGCGGGCAGGAAAAACAGACCGCAGACGGTGAGTTTGAACAGGTAATCGACAAAAGCGATGCCCTGCCAGTTTGCCGCCATAAATCCATCGCTGCTTGCGTAGAAGGCAACGGCGAAAAATACCAACGTATCTAAGGCGTTGCCGATGACGGTTGATGCAGTCGGGGCAACCCACCACGCTTTCAGACGGCGTAATTTGTTGAACACAAAAATATCAAGGATTTGTCCGAGCGCGTAGGCGGCAAAGCTGGCCAGCGCGATGCGTCCGACAAAGGTGTTGAACTCGGACAGCGCGCCCAAGCCCGTCCAACTGCCGTTGTGGAACAAAACGGAAAAGACGTAGGAAAGCAAAAGGGCGGGGAACATGACCCAAAAGATAATCCGCCGTGCCAAGTGCGAACCGAAAATGCGGACGGTCAAGTCGGTGGCGAGGAAGATGAAGGGAAAGGAAAATGCGCCCCAAGTGGTGTGGATGCCGAAAATTTGGAAAGGGAACTGCACCAGATAGTTGCTGGCGGCGATGATGAGGATATGAAAAAGCACCAGCCGGAAGAGTGCCTTCTGTTGCTGTGCGGCGGTAAATGCGTACATAAAAATCTTTCGGAAAGGCGTTCAGACGGCATACCGTATCGAAAGAATGCCGTCTGAAAGTGGGAATAGGGAAGTTTATTGCGCATCGTGCTCGAACAGGCGTTTGCGTGCCAATGCTTCAAACTCTGTGCCTGCTTTGCCGTAGTTGGCGAACGGATGAATGGCGATGCCGCCGCGCGGTGTGAACTCGCCGAATACTTCGATGTATTTCGGATCCATCAGGGCGATGAGGTCTTTCATAATGATGTTGACGCAGTCTTCATGAAAATCGCCGTGGTTGCGGAAGCTGAAGAGGTAGAGTTTCAGGGATTTGCTTTCCACCATTTTGATGTGCGGGATGTAGCGGATGATGATGGTGGCGAAGTCGGGCTGCCCGGTCATGGGGCAGAGGCTGGTGAATTCGGGGCAGACGAATTTGACGAAATAGTCGTTGTCGGGATGTTTGTTGTCGAACGCTTCCAAAATTTCAGGTGCGTATTCGGCCGGATATTGGGTTTTTTGATTGCCCAAAAGCGAGATGCCTTGCAGCTCTTCGTTGTTGCGGGACATAGGGTTTCCTTAGTTTTTTAGTGTGGGAGGTTTTCGAACCACGGGCGGTGATTGTAATATAAGTGGCGGTATCTGTGTAGTTTTCTTCAGACGGCATGGTTTGGACGGCGGCGTTTTCCGTGTCATATATAGTGGATTAACAAAAACCAGTACAGCGTTGCCTCGCCTCAGCTCAAAGAGAACGATTCTTTAAGGTGCTGAAGCACCAAGTGAATCGGTTCCGTACTATTTGTACTGTCTGCGGCTTCGTCGCCTTGTCCTGATTTTTGTTAATCCACTATATAAACGAAATATATTTGGCGAGCAGGAAACTGTTCAAAAGCCAAAAATCAACAAACCCAAACTATAAGGACATTTAAAAATGGCAGTTTTGAAATTTCATGTAAACGAGAGAGCCTTAACTTCAACAGATAAAAAAATCATTGCCGATTTTATCAATGCAAACATGGGACAGTTTTTGTATTACTGTGGGCAGCAAGGCTGTTCAGACGAGCAAATGGATAGGCTCATTTATTTTACGGAAAACAACGCCGCGCCATTTAAAAATAATGTAGTGGACGTTGATTTTTAGCAATCAGTTTTGCCGCCTGAAGCGTTGTTTTTTGAATATTGCATCTAAAATACTGACTTGATTGCGTTATTGCGCGGATATAGAATCTGCCTCCTATTGAAAGAACATTGTTTATATGAAATCAGGAAATTCGGAACCCAATCTTATGGATACGCACACGGACGAAACAAAACTTCAAAACACGCAAGCCAAACGCAAACGCCGCCTGACGGCATTGACGCTGCTGTTCGCGCTTGCCGCCGCAGCCGCCGGGTCGGCGTTTTTTTTATGGTGGCAGCACGAAGAGGAAACGGAAGACGCTTATGTTGCCGGACGCGTGGTTCAGGTTACGCCGCAAACGGGCGGTACGGTGCGGAAGGTGTTGCATGATGATACGGATGTTGTGAAGAAAGGCGATGTGTTGGCCGTATTGGACGACGGCAATTATGTGTTGGCGTATGAACGGGCAAAAAACGAGCTGATTCAGGCGGTGCGGCAAAACCGCCAGCAAAATGCCGCCACTTCGCAGGCGGGGGCGCAGGTTGCTTTGCGCCGAGCGGATTTGGCACGTGCGCAGGATGATTTACGCCGCCGGTCTGCTTTGGCGGAATCGGGAGCGGTGTCCTCCGAAGAGCTGGCACATGCCCGTGCGGCAGTGTCTCAGGCTCAGGCGGCAGTTAAGGCGGCTTTGGCGGAAGAATCTTCGGCGCGTGCGGCTTTGGGTGGTCAGGTCGCTTTGCGCGAACAGCCGGCGGTTCAGACGGCAATCGGCAGGTTGAAAGATGCGTGGTTGAACCTTCAGCGGACGCAAATCCGCGCGCCGGCGGACGGTCAGGTGGCAAAGCGTTCGGTACATGTCGGGCAGCAGGTGGCGGCCGGTGCGCCGCTGATGGCGGTGGTGCCGTTGTCGGATGTGTGGGTGGATGCCAATTTTAAAGAGACGCAGTTGCGGCATATGAAAATCGGACAGCCTGCCGAGCTGGTGTCCGATTTGTACGGCAAACAAATTGTTTATCGCGGCAGGGTGGCAGGGTTTTCGGCAGGTACGGGCAGCGCGTTTTCGCTGATTCCGGCGCAAAACGCAACGGGCAACTGGATTAAAGTCGTCCAACGCGTCCCCGTCCGTATCGTGCTGAACCGCGAAGATGTGGACAGGCATCCGTTGCGCATCGGTTTGTCGATGATGGTTAAAGTGGATACTTCCGCCGCAGGCGCGCCTGTTTCAAAAACGCCGGGTGCGGCATTGCCGGAAATGGAAAGTACCGACTGGTCGGAAGTCGATCGGACGGTCGATGAAATCCTTGGGCAATCCGCGCCTTGATGCCGTCTGAAACGGAGGACACAATGGATTATCCACCGCTTAAGGGTGCGGCATTGGTATGGATTACGCTGTCTTTGGGGCTTGCCGTATTTATGGAAGTTTTAGATACGACTATCGCCAATGTCGCCGTTCCCGTTATCGCCGGCAACCTCGGTGCGGCAACCACTCAGGGGACGTGGGTCATTACTTCTTTTGCTGTGGCAAACGCCGTTTCCGTGCCGTTAACGGGATTTTTGGCAAAACGTATCGGCGAGGTCAAACTGTTTACCGCCGCCGCCGTCGGTTTCGTCATCACATCGTGGTTGTGCGGTATTGCCCCCAACCTTCAGTCGCTGGTTGTTTTCCGCATTTTGCAGGGCTTTATCGCCGGGCCGCTGATTCCCTTGTCGCAAAGCCTGTTAATGGCATCCTATCCGCCCGCAAAACGGACGCTGGCACTGGCATTGTGGGCAATGACCGTCGTTGTCGCCCCTGTTCTCGGGCCGATACTCGGCGGTTGGATTTCCGGAAACTGGCATTGGGGTTGGATTTTCTTCATCAATATCCCCATCGGTATCATATCGGCATGGATTACATGGAAACATTTGAAATATCGGGAAACGGAAACCGTTAAAATGCCGACCGACTATGTCGGGCTGACATTGATGGTAGTCGGTATCGGCGCGTTACAGATGATGCTGGACAGGGGTAAGGAACTCGACTGGTTCGCCTCTGGAGAAATCATTACCTTGGGCGTAGTCGCACTGGTGTGCTTATCGTATTTTATTGTTTGGGAATTGGGAGAAAAATATCCGATTGTCGATTTATCGCTGTTTAAAGATCGGAATTTTACCGTCGGCGTAATTGCCACATCATTGGGTTTTATGGTGTATATGGGGACGCTGACCCTGCTGCCGTTAGTGTTGCAGACCAACCTGGGCTATACCTCCACGTGGGCAGGGCTTGCCGCCGCACCTGTCGGCATCCTGCCTGTTTTCCTGTCACCCATTATCGGCAGATTCGGCAACAAGGCCGATATGCGCCTGCTCGTAACCGCCAGCTTCCTGACCTTTGCCTTTACTTTCCACTGGCGCACCGATTTTTATGCCGATATGGATATCGGCAACGTCATCTGGCCGCAGTTTTGGCAGGGGGTCGGCGTTGCCATGTTTTTTCTGCCGCTGACCACCATCACATTGTCGCACATGAAGGGAGGGCAGATTGCCGCTGCCGGCAGCTTGTCGAATTTCTTGCGCGTGCTGATGGGCGGTGTCGGCGTATCATTTGTCAGTACCCTGTGGGAACGGCGTGAAGCGTTGCACCACACACGCTTTGCCGAACATATCACGCCATATTCCGCGACATTGCATGAAACGGCCGCTCATTTGTCCCAACAAGGCATTTCCGACAGTCAAACCCTAGGCATCATCAACAACACCATCACGCAACAGGGCTTCATCATCGGATCGAACGAAATCTTTATGGCGGGCAGCTTGTTATTCATTATCATGATACCCGTCATATGGCTGGCAAAACCGCCGTTCCACAATAATGGAGGGGGAGGGCATTAATACTCCCTGCCTCGACTAAAATGCCGTCTGAAAACACATGTGGAAACATGTTCGGACAGTATTTAGAATGCAGGTATCTGTGAAATCCGCTATAATCGCATTCCGTCTGTTTCGTATCGGCAAACGTTTCCCGAATGCAACAATCGGCAGGATAATTCGCGTAAAACAGCCGTTTTTATCTAAAACACTTGAACTAACACTGTTTTTCGTGGTATAAATCACGTTTTACTATTTTAGAAGTTTGGAGACTGACCATGGCACGAGTTTGCAAAGTGACCGGTAAGCGCCCGATGTCTGGCAACAACGTATCACACGCCAACAACAAAACCAAACGTCGTTTTTTGCCTAACTTGCAATCACGTCGTTTTTGGGTAGAAAGTGAAAACCGCTGGGTTCGCCTGCGCGTTTCTAACGCCGCTCTGCGTACCATCGACAAAGTAGGCATTGATGTCGTATTGGCTGATTTGCGTGCTCGCGGTGAAGCTTAATTTAAACCCTTAGTTAAGGATTACTGCAATGCGCGATAAAATCAAACTGGAATCCAGTGCAGGTACTGGTCATTTCTATACCACTACCAAAAACAAACGCACTATGCCTGGCAAATTGGAAATCAAAAAATTTGATCCAGTTGCCCGCAAACACGTAGTGTATAAAGAAACTAAACTGAAATAATTTCCGTTTGGCAAACAAAGCCTCCGATTGTTCGGAGGCTTTGTTTTTAAGTATTGTAAATTTCTTATTTTCAGTCGGTGTCAGATGATATTGTGTAATCAGTCAATTTATACAGGGTAATGGATTTGTTTGTTGAACTTGAACGGCAATATAGCAGGCAGTCAAATAAAATGCCGTCTGAACATGTTTCAGACGGCATTTTTATATGATTTTAACCGGTCAGTTGTTTGGTGATCAGTCTCTTCAGCGGTGGGAAATTGTTGCTGGCACGCAATACCAAGCCGCGCAACAGTTTTGCCGGTGCGGTTTCGTTGGTAAACAGCTTCAGCATCATATTGGTGCCGTGATAAAGCGGATGGGCGTGCAGCATATGTTTGCTGCTGTATCTTTCCAACAAGGAAGCCGCGCCGATGTCCTGACCGCGCTGTTCGGCTTCGAGTATCAGTTTGGCCAGAATATCCGCGCTGGACAGACCCAAGTTGAAACCGTGTGCGGTAACGGGGTGCATACCGACGGCGGCATCGCCAATCAGCGCGCTGCGTTTGCCGTAGAAACGTTTGGCAATCATACCGACAAGTGGGTAATGGTGGATGTTGCTGACCAGTTCCATATTGCCGAGCCTGCCTTTGAGCTGTTCTTTTACGCTTGCGGCCAATTCTTCGGGCGAAAGGTTTTGAACGCTGTTGATTTTATCGGTATCGACGGTAATGACGGTATTGGTCAGGTGTTCTTCCAAGGGCAGCAGGGCAATGGTGCGCCCGTAATGGAAGCATTCGTAAGCGGTATGTTGGTTGGAAAGAGTATGTTTCATGCGGCAGACAAACATGGTTCGGCTGTAATCGTGCATATCTGAAGAAATACCGAGTTGTCGGCGGGTTTGTGAGAAACGGCTGTCTGCTGCCAAAAGCAGGCGTGCAGTCAGGATTTTGCCGTTTTCCAAAATGACTTGTGCTTCGTTGTCAGATGTTTTGACTTCTTTGACAACCGTATCGGTCAGAATGCTGACATTGTCGAGTTGTGATACGACTTCATAGGCGGCACGGCGGATATTGTGGTTGGAAATCAGATAGCCCAAACAGTCGGCAGGTTCGCCGCGCGCTTCAGTCGGTTGGGGAAAGTGGAGCTGGTAATCGGAATGTCCGTTCAGCACTTTGGCATCGCGCAAAGGGTAGATTTCGTTTTCGGGAATTTTGTCCCACATACCCAAACGCTGCATGATTTCGCGGGAAAAATGGGTCAGGGCGATTTCGCGTCCGTCATAGGGAGGATTTTGCAGAACAGTCAGTGGGCTGCGTTCGATCAGGGTAACTTTCAAACCGCTGCCGGCAAGTTCGGCTGCAAAACTTAAACCCGCCGGACCTGCGCCGACGACGAGGATGTCGCTGTGTAAACTCATAAAATATCCTTTGCATAGGCGGATGCCGATGATTTCAGACGGCATTTGTAAGGGTTTGAATGCCGTTTGAACTATCTGTAACAGATAGGCGATTATATCAAAACCCACTGTTGAAGAAATAATGCAGGGGAGGGTGTATGCGGATTTTTACTTTCAGCTTAATGTGTATCAAATCGGGTGTGGGGTATGTAAAAAGCCGCATCGTGAAAAGATGCGGCTTCAGGTATCGGTTGGATTATTCTTCAGAACCGGTGTAAGGACGGATGCTGACAGTTTTACGGTTCAGCGCGCCTTTGGTTTTGAATTCGACATAACCGTCAACTTTGGCGAACAAAGTGTGGTCTTTACCCATGCCTACGTTGTCGCCTGCGTGGAATTTGGTACCGCGTTGGCGTACGATGATGGAACCTGCGGGAATCAGCTCGTTGCCGTAGGCTTTAACGCCCAAGCGTTTGGCTTCTGAATCGCGACCGTTGCGGGTGCTGCCGCCTGCTTTTTTACTTGCCATTTGTAATGCTCCTAAGTTTTAAGGTTAGGCGATTGCCACGATTTCGATTTGGGTGAAATTTTGGCGGTGGCCTTGGCGTTTTTGGTAGTGTTTGCGGCGGCGCATTTTGAAGATGCGGACTTTTTCGCCACGACCGTGTGCCACTACTTTAGCCGTTACTTTTGCACCTTCGATAAAAGGTGCGCCAACTTTTACAGATTCGCCGTCAGCAATCATCAAAACTTCGGTCAGTTCGATTTGGCTGTCGAGTTCGGCTGGTATCTGTTCTACTTTCAATTTTTCGCCGACGGAAACTTTATACTGTTTGCCGCCGGTTTTTACGACCGCGTACATACTCAACTCCATAAGGGTTATGGTTAATATCCGCACACCATTGTGCGAAGCTTGGCATTGTATTGTTATTTGCCTGTTTTGTCAAAGTTTGCGCGGTTCGGATAACCATATGCCGTCTGAAAAGATGTACCCTGATGGCTTTGCTGATATAATTGCCCGCTATTTGAATAAGCTTTCAAGCGGTATCTGCCGTTTGACGGAAACGTAAACCTGAGAGTCTGCCATGCTCGAGAATCTGCCTTATTTCCAGAAACACCTGCCTGAAGACCTTGCCAAAGTCAATGAAGTCATCAACCGTGCGGTGCAATCCGATGTCGCACTGATTTCGCAAATCGGTACATATATCATCAGCGCGGGCGGCAAACGCCTGCGTCCAATTATGACGATTTTGGCGGGTAAGGCGGTCGGTTATGATGACGAGAAACTATATTCGCTGGCGGCGATGGTCGAGTTTATCCACACTTCCACCCTCCTGCACGACGATGTCGTCGATGAAAGCGATTTGCGCCGTGGGCGGGCAACGGCAAACAATCTGTTCGGCAATGCGGCGGCAGTGTTGGTTGGCGACTTTTTATACACGCGCGCCTTTCAACTGATGGTTGCCTCGGGCAGTATGCGCGTTTTGGAAGTGATGGCGGATGCGACCAACATTATTGCCGAGGGCGAAGTCATGCAGCTGATGAACATCGGCAATACGGACATTACCGAAGAGCAATACGTCCAAGTTATCCAATATAAAACGGCAAAATTGTTTGAAGCGGCGGCGCAGGTCGGTGCAATTTTGGGCAATGCCCCTCCCGAATACGAGCAGGCGTTGAAAGATTACGGTATGTATGTCGGTACGGCATTCCAAATTATTGACGATGTGCTGGATTATTCTGGCGAAACCGAAGAAACCGGCAAAAACGTCGGCGACGATTTGGCAGAAGGAAAACCGACTTTGCCTTTGATTTATCTGATGCGTCAGGGTTCCGAACAGGTTGCGAATGATGTGCGTACTGCTTTGGAAAATGCAGATCGCAGCTATTTTGAAAAAATCCACGATTATGTCGTCCGTTCGGATGCGTTGGCATATTCGATAGGCGAGGCGCGCAAAGCAGTCGATTGTGCCGTTACCGCGTTGGATGCCCTGCCCGACAGCGAAGTGAAGGATGCCATGATTCAGCTGGCGAAGGAATCTTTGGTCAGGGTGTCGTAACCGATGAATTTCAGTTTTGTTCCCCTGTTTCTGGTTACGCTGATTCTGTTGGGGGTGGTCAGCAACAACAATTCGATTACCATCTCGGCAACCATATTACTGCTGATGCAGCAGACGGCATTGGTACAGTTTGTCCCGTTGGTCGAGAAGCACGGGTTGAACCTCGGTATCATTCTTTTGACCATAGGGGTTTTGAGTCCGTTGGTTTCAGGAAAGGCGCAGGTTCCTCCTGTTGCCGAATTTTTGAATTTTAAAATGATATCCGCCGTTTTTATCGGTATTTTCGTGGCTTGGCTGGCGGGACGCGGCGTGCCTTTGATGGGGCAGCAGCCGGTATTGGTAACGGGCTTGCTGATCGGTACGGTCATCGGGGTGGCATTTATGGGCGGTATCCCTGTCGGGCCGTTGATTGCTGCCGGCATCTTGTCTTTTGTTGCCGGAAAGGTTTAAAATCTCCCTTTTCATTTCGGCTCGCCATAGTTCAACGGATAGAACGTATGCCTCCTAAGCGTAAAATACAGGTTCGATTCCTGTTGGCGAGGCAGAATCCCTAAAAACGGGGTTTTCAAGCCGATGCAATGCAAAACAATCAGCAATAACAATCCAAAGTAAAACAAGCCTTTCAGCGATATGAAAGGCTTTTTTGCGTCGTATGGAAACTTTTCTGCACGGAAACGGGGTATGTTTTTTGGGACGCATTTTTTAATGTGGATGATATGGCAGAAGAAAATATTAATTTTGATGATGGTATAAAAACCTTTTTACTTGACTGTCAACGGGGATGGTTAAAAAAGTAATGCCCCCTTTGATGGGGCGCAATATATAAGGGAGGAGAGGCGTATGCCGCCCGTTTGCCGGAATATATGGAAATATGCCGAATTTGCAAGGCGGTTGTTTTTTTGATAATCTGTTCGCCGATAATATTCAATGACAAAAGTCATATTGGTATAACAATGAATAAATTTGGGGATAAGGTCGTATGAGCGTAGGTTTGCTGAGGATTCTGGTTCAAAACCAGGTGGTTACTGTTGAGCAGGCCGAACACTATTATAAGGAGTCGCAGGCGGGTAAAGAAGTGTTGCCGATGCTGTTTTCAGACGGTGTCATTTCGCCCAAATCCCTTGCGGCATTGATTGCGAGGGTGTTCAGTTATTCGGTTCTTGATTTGCGCTATTATCCGCGCCACAGGGTGCTGATGGGGGTGTTGACGGAGGAGCAGATGGTGGAGTTCCACTGTGTGCCGGTTTTCCGTCGGGACAACAAAGTATTTTTTGCGGTTTCCGATCCGACCCAGATGCCGCAAATTCAGAAAACCGTTTCTGCCGCAGGGATTGCGGTTGAGTTGGTCATTGTCGAGGATGACCAGTTGGCGGGTTTGCTCGATTGGGTGGGTTCGAGATCGACATCGCTGCTTCAGGAGCTTGGAGAGGAGCAGGAGGAAGAGGAAAGCCACACCCTGTATATCGACAATGAGGAGGCTGAGGACGGTCCTGTTCCGAGGTTTATCCATAAAACTTTGTCTGATGCCTTGCGCAGTGGGGCATCGGACATTCATTTTGAGTTTTACGAACACAATGCCCGTATCCGCTTCCGTGTGGACGGGCAGCTCCGCGAGGTGGTTCAGCCGCCCATTGCGGTAAGGGGGCAGCTTGCTTCCCGGATTAAGGTGATGTCGCGTTTGGACATTTCCGAAAAACGGATACCGCAGGACGGCAGGATGCAGCTGACCTTTCAAAAGGGCGGCAAGCCTATCGATTTCCGTGTCAGCACATTGCCGACGCTGTTTGGCGAAAAGGTCGTGATGCGGATTTTGAATTCCGATGCCGCGTCTTTGAACATCGACCAGCTCGGTTTTGAGCCGTTCCAGAAAAAATTGTTGTTGGAAGCGATTCACCGTCCTTACGGGATGGTGCTGGTAACCGGTCCGACGGGTTCGGGTAAGACGGTATCGCTCTATACCTGTTTGAATATTTTGAATACGGAGTCGGTAAATATTGCAACGGCGGAAGACCCTGCCGAGATTAACCTGCCGGGCATCAATCAGGTTAACGTCAATGAGAAGCAGGGGTTGACTTTTGCCGCTGCTTTGAAGTCTTTCCTGCGTCAGGATCCGGACATCATTATGGTCGGTGAGATTCGTGATTTGGAAACTGCCGATATTGCGATTAAGGCGGCACAAACAGGGCATATGGTGTTTTCCACCCTACACACCAATAATGCGCCGGCGACGTTGTCGCGTATGCTGAATATGGGTGTCGCTCCGTTTAATATTGCCAGTTCGGTCAGCCTGATTATGGCGCAGCGTCTTTTACGCAGGCTGTGTTCGAGCTGCAAACAGGAAGTGGAACGCCCGTCTGCCTCTGCTTTGAAGGAAGTCGGCTTCACCGATGAGGACCTTGCAAAAGATTGGAAACTTTACCGCGCCGTCGGTTGCGACCGTTGCCGGGGACAGGGTTATAAGGGGCGTGCGGGCGTGTATGAGGTTATGCCCATCAGCGAAGAAATGCAGCGTGTGATTATGAACAACGGTACGGAAGTGGATATTTTGGACGTTGCCTATAAGGAGGGTATGGTGGATTTGCGCCGGGCCGGTTTGTTGAAAGTTATGCAGGGCATTACTTCATTGGAAGAGGTAACGGCAAATACCAACGATTAGGTTTGAGAATGAAAATGCCGTCTGAAGCGTGTTTGTTTCAGACGGCATTTGACTTTCAGGGTGTTTGCTGGGAAGGCGGGGCGGTCAGCGGTATGCCCCGTCGGGTTCGGATATTTCCGGCAAACTTTCCGTTTGGTCGGAAACCGTATATTTCCCGTCTGCCCATCCGCCCAAGTCGATCAGTTTGCAGCGTTGCGAACAGAAGGGGCGGAATGCGTTTTCCGGTTTCCATATTACTGCCGTTTGACAGGTCGGACATTTGACTTGAAGGCGTGTTTGCCGCGATTCAGCCATTGTGTTTTCCTTGTGTTGGTTTTGAGGCGAAAATCCCTGAATAAAACGCGTGCAGGCGCATTGTTTTCTCACGCAGGCTTTTGAGGCTGCCGTTATTGAGCAGCACATCGTCTGCAAGCAGCAGGCGTTCGGATTCGGATGCCTGATGGCTGATGATGTCCGCCACCTCGCCGCGCGTCAGCCCGCTGCGTGCCATCACCCTGCCGATACGTTTTTCCAAAGGTGCGCTTATGGTCAGGACACGCCGTATCAGGCTGATAAATTGACGCTTCTCCGTCAGCAGCGGGATTTCGACAATGCCGTAGGCCGCATCGGTAAAGGTTTCTTGCTGTTTTTTGATTTCTGAGAAAATCAGCGGCAACATCACGGATTCGAGCAAGGCTTTGCGCGATGGGGAGGCAAAGATTTCTTTACGCAAGATGTCGCGCCGCAACAAACCCTGTGTGTCGAAAACGGTGTCGCCGAACAGCCGCCTGATTTCCGGCAGGGCGATGCCGTCTGAAGCCGTCAGCGAGTGCGCCGCCGCGTCCGCATCGATGCGCGGCACGCCCAAATCGGCAAAACATTGCGCGGCTGCCGATTTGCCGCTGCCGATTCCGCCGGTCAGCCCGACCCATGCCGTCATCTTACAGCACCGGATGGGTCAGCCACCAGTTGACCGCCCGCCATACGGAATCGTTTGCCGCAAAAATTATCCAGCCCGAAACTGTCAGTGCGGGGCCGAAGGCAAAATGCTGCCCCTTGGCGATGCGCATAACGATTGCCGCAATCAAACCGATCAGTGAGGAAACAAAAATCAGCATGGGCAATGCGGATATGCCGAGCCACGCGCCCAATGCGGCAATCAGTTTGAAATCTCCGTTGCCCATACCGGTTTCGCCTTTAATCAGTTTATATACCGCGCATAAAAGCCATATTGAACCATAGCCGGCAACCGCACCTAAAACGGCAGACTGCAAAGGCACGAAGCCGCCGTCCAAATTAAATATCAGCCCCAGCCAAATCAAGGGTAATGTCATCGAGTCGGGCAGGTATTGGGTGTCCGCATCGATAAAGGTCAGGGAAATCAGAAACGCGGTCAGCACCAATCCGCCCAGCGTAATCCAAGACCAGCCGTATTGCCAGGCGACCAGCCCGAACAATACGCCGGTCAGCAGCTCGATTAAGGGATAACGTATGCTGATTTTGGTGCGGCAGGAAGCGCATTTGCCGCGCAGGAGCAGGTAGCTGACAATCGGGATGTTCTGCCACGCGCGTATCGGTGTGCGACATTTCGGACAGCAGGAATCCGGCTTCATCAGGTTGAAGGTACGGCTTTCCTCGTCGGTCAGCGGCAGGTTTAAATGTTCTTTGGCAAATACCGTCCAGCCACGTTCCATCATAACGGGCACGCGGTAAATGACGACATTCAGGAAGCTGCCGACCAGCAGCCCCAAAACCGCCGCCAAAGGTACGGCAAACGGAGGCAGTACAGATAAAGCAAACATATTTTGCCCTCGATATATTCAAAGCAAAAACAAACCGGCGCAGAACCAATCCGCGCCGGATCCGTATGACGGGTCAGCCGACCACGTTGCCCAAGTTGAACAACGGCAGATACATAGCGACCAGAAGCGTACCGATGACCAAGCCCAAAATCACAATAATAATCGGCTCCATCATAGCGGACAGCCTGCCGACCGCATTGTCCACCTCGTCTTCATAAAATTCGGCGGCTTTGTTGAGCATATCGTCCAAAGAACCCGATTCCTCGCCGATGGAGGACATCTGCACCATCATATTGGGGAACAGTTCCGTCGCACGCATCCCGGAAGTCATGGACAGGCCTTGGATGACGCGCGTACGGATTTCCCGGGTGGCTTCTTCATAGATTAAATTGCCCGCTGCACCGGCGGTGGAGTCCAAGACATCGACCAAAGGCACGCCTGCCGCAATCAGTGTCGCCGTCGTCCTGCCCCAGCGGGCAATCGTCCCTTTGCGGACGATGTCTCCGAAAATCGGCATACGCAGCAGCAGGGCATCCATACGCCGTTGGATTTTAATCGAACGCGCCTTCAATTTGAGGAAGCCGTATATGGCAAAGCCGAGTGCGATCAGCACCATCCAGCCGTATGAGACGAAAAAGTCGGACATATCCATCACTGTTTGGGTCAGTGCGGGAAGCTCCGCGCCCATATTGGCGTAAACCTCTTTAAAGGCGGGCAGCACGAAAATCATCATCACGAATACCAAACCGATGGCGACGGCGATGACGGATACCGGATAGGTCAGCGCGGTTTTTACCTTTTTGCGGATGGCCTGGGTTTTTTCCTTGTAAACCGCCAATTTGTCCAACAGGCTTTCCAACACGCCGCCCGTTTCGCCCGCCGCAACCAGGTTGCAGTAGAAGCGGTCGAAATATTTCGGGTGGTTTGAGAATGCGCGGCTCAATGTGCTGCCCTGTTCCACATTGCTGCGGATTTCCATCAGCATTTCCGTCATAGACGGGTTGCCGTGTCCGCGCGCCACGATTTCAAATGCCTGCATCAGCGGCAGGCCTGCCTTGATCATAGTGGACAGCTGGCGGGTGAAGACGGTGATGTCTTCTTGTGTGATTTTGCGCTTGGAGCTTGTTTTCACACGGGTAACCTGCAGCGGGCGGATGCCGCGTTTGGCGAGTTTTTTGCGCGCCTCTTCTTCGGTAAACGCGGATACTTCGCCGTTGACCAGTTTGTCGGAGGCGGAATGCCTGCCTTCAAAGATAAAGCGTTTTTCTTTCTTTGCGAACAAAGAAAATCCCCCATTTTTAGCCATATTCTAGCCCCGTAAAGTAATTGGAATAAAATGTAAGAAATATCGTTAAAAAACAGTATCGGCGTGTTCCCGGCAAGATGGAAACCGCCGACATCCCGCCTGCGGGCGGCAAACGGGACGGAATCGGGTGCGATTATACCTTATTAGGCGGCTGTCCGGCATTTATCCGCCTGTAATTAATCCGGCCGGCTGCCGTTTGCAGGGCACTGCCTTCAGACGGCACGGCAGGGGCGGGATTTGTCAGGATTCGGACAGTTTGCCTTTGGTTTTGATGCCCAGCGTCAGGACGGCGGCGACGGCGAGGAAAATGCCGGCGAAGGTCATGGCGTTGGCAGGGTTTGCGCCGAGGAAGGTGTCGTAAACCCAGCCGAAGGTTACGGTTTCAATCAGCATGGGGATGACGATCATCATGTTGACGATGCCCATGTACACGCCGTAACGCGCTTTGGGGATGGAGTTGACGACAATCATGAACGGCACGCCCATCATACTTGCCCAACCTGCGCCGAAACCGATCATGGGTGCGAACATGAGGTATTTGTCAGAAATATGGGGAATTGCCAACAGTGCGGCGGCAGCAAGGGAAACGGCGAAGGCGTGGACGTATTTGGCGGCGTATTTGCGTGCGAGCCACATCAGTCCGAACGCGGAAACGAAGGTTACGATGTTGTAGAAACCGTTGACCAGGCCCGTCCAGGCGACTGCCTGTTCGTAGGCGGCTTTGTCGGCGGCGGTCGAGTACCAGACGGATTGGACGATGCTGTGGGAGATGTATTGCCAGTAGATGAAGAGGGCGTACCACTGGAAGAGGTACACAAGGGCGAGCTGCCACAGGGTTTGGGGCATTTCTTTGATGGCGGCGAAGATGTCTTTGACCGCGCCCAAGGGATTGCCCGTTTTGGCTTTCAACTCGGCGGCTTCTTTGCCTGTGGGCATTTTTTCCTGCGTGGAGAGGATGGTAATGAGCACCGAGCCGATGGAACAGACTGCGCCGATGTAGAAAGAGCCGAATACCCAGTAGGGAATGCCTGCTTCGGAGGTCTGCTTGAGCCAGCCGATTTGTTGGAAGATGTAGAGGGAGACGTTTGCCAGCGTGATGCCCAAGCCGGTAAACACGGACTGCATCAGAAAGCCGGTAGGCTGCTGTTTCTCGGGAACGGTGTCGGCAACGAAGGCGCGGAAGGGTTCCATGGCGGTGTTGTTGCTGATGTCCAAAAGCCAAAGCAGCATCACGGCGACCCACAGTGCGGTAACGTGCGGATAGATGAAGAGGCAGAGGCTGCACCCGATTGCGCCGATGAGGAAATACGGACGGCGGCGGCCGAGTCCGGGTATCCAAGTGCGGTCGGACATCGCGCCGATAAGCGGTTGCACCAAAAGCCCGGTAATCGGCCCCGCCATATTGAGGACGGGCAGTTGCGCGGGGTCGGCCTGAAGAAAGCTGAAGATGGGGTTGATGGCGGTCTGCTGCAAACCGAAACTGTATTGGATGCCGAAAAAACCAAAGTTCATCAGCATGATTTGGCGAAGCGTCATTGCCGTTTGTGGGGAAACCTTCATATCGACCTGCTCCTGATGAAAATGGGAAGAAACAACAATTTGCGAAGCGGTGTGCCGCTTTCTTTTGCTAACCGTGCCGTCGTGCGGCATCTTGTAGGTATCTTACAGACGATAACCCCCGTCTTTCATTCGATTACAAAGAATAGCACAAGTCTTTTGCATCCTGCACCCCCATCGGTATCCTGCTTGATAAAAATCAATTCTGCCGCCGTCTGAAAGCAGGGCGTAGTGTTTCCGTGATTCGCCAAAGCCGCTGCCGTTTGTTAAACTACATTCTGCTACATTTTAATCCGGTTCTGAAAAATCAAGGAAAACAGATGGATGCTTTTACCCGTGCATGGCATGCGCTCGAACGCCACAATCAGGATACGCGCCACATTCTTTTGCGCGACCGCTTTGCTGCCGACCCCGGCCGTTTTGAGCGTATGCACGAGCGTTTGGACGGTATGTTGTTCGATTACAGCAAAAACCGTTTGGGCGAAGATACGCTGCAACTGCTCTGCAATCTTGCCGACGCGGCGGATTTGGAAGGGAAAATGCATGCTTTGCGGACGGGTGCGAAAGTCAACGGCAGCGAGGGGCGTGCTGCGCTGCATACGGCTTTGCGCCTGCCCGACGGTGCGGATGCCGTTTATGTGGATGGCAGGGACGTGTTGCCCGAAATCCGCCGCGAACTTGACCGCGCTTTGGATTTTGCACACAGTTTGGACGACGGTTCGTATCAGGGGATAACTGGGAAACGGATTACGGATTTTGTCCACATCGGCATAGGCGGATCCGACCTCGGGCCGGCAATGTGCGTTCAGGCACTCGAGCCGTTCAGACGGCATATCGCCGTCCATTTTGTTTCTAATTCTGATCCTGCCTGCCTGGATGCGGTTTTATGCCGTCTGAACCCCGAAACAACAATGTTTTGCGTTGCCAGCAAGTCCTTTAAAACACCCGAAACCCTGCTCAATGCAGAGGCAGTCAAGGCGTGGTATCGCGGTGCGGGGTTCTCGGAATCCGAAACGGCGCGCCATTTTTGCGCGGTGTCTGCCGATACGGAAGCGGCGCAAAGTTTCGGCATTGCGGCGGAACGCGTGTTTGCGATGTACGACTGGGTGGGCGGACGCTATTCCGTCTGGTCGCCCGTCGGTTTGCCCGTGATGGTTGCGGTCGGCGGGGCGCGTTTCCGCGAGTTGTTGGCGGGGGCGCACGCGATGGACAGCCATTTTTTTCACACGCCGCTGCGCCGCAACATTCCCGTTCTGATGGCGCTGATTGCCGTGTGGTACAACAATTTCCAGCACGCGGACGGGCAGACCGCCGTTCCGTACAGCCACAACCTGCGCCTGCTGCCGGCGTGGCTGAACCAGCTCGATATGGAGAGTTTGGGCAAAAGCCGCGCTTCAGACGGCAGTCCCGCCGCGTGCAAAACGGGCGGCATCGTGTTCGGCGGTGAAGGGGTCAACTGCCAGCACGCCTATTTCCAACTGCTCCACCAAGGCACGCGCCTGATTCCCTGCGATTTTATCGTCCCGATGACGGCGCAGGGCGTGGAGGACGGACGCAGCCGTTTTACCGTTGCCAACGCCTTTGCCCAAGCGGAAGCCCTGATGAAGGGTAAAACCTTGGACGAAGCACGCGCCGAGTTGGCAGATTTGCCCGAAGCGGAACGCGAACGCCTCGCGCCGCACAAAGAGTTCCCCGGCAACCGCCCCAGCAACAGCATCCTACTCGACCGCCTCACGCCCTACAATCTGGGTATGCTGATGGCGGCTTACGAACACAAAACCTTCGTCCAAGGCGCGATATGGAACGTCAACCCCTTCGATCAGTGGGGTGTGGAATACGGCAAACAGTTGGCAAAAACCATCATCGGCGAACTGGAAGACGGCACGTCCGTACACGATGCCTCGACCGAAGGGCTGATGGCGTTTTACCGCGAATGCCGTCTGAAAGGCGGCGGTGCGGCATAAAGGAACTGCCGTTGTCCTGTATTGATTCGGGCGCGGAAAAGGCAATGCCTGCCGCCCACCCGATTCCGAAACGCCAATGTTCGGCAACCGCCCGCGTATTGCTGACGAATATGCGTTTGCGTGGCACAATAGCGCATTCATTTCAAATGAACATACTGCCTGAAAATACCGGCAAACGTCCCACGAAACATCTCACATAAGGAAACATTATGTCTTTGCAAAACATTATCGAAACCGCCTTTGAAAACCGCGCGGACATCACCCCGTCCACCGTTACCCCCGAAGTCAAAGAAGCCGTGTTGGAAACCATCCGCCAACTCGATTCAGGCAAACTGCGCGTCGCCGAACGCTTGGGTGTGGGCGAGTGGAAAGTCAACGAATGGGCGAAAAAAGCCGTATTGCTGTCCTTCCGCATTCAGGACAATGAAATCCTCAACGACGGCGTGAACAAATACTTCGACAAAGTGCCGACTAAATTTGCCGATTGGTCTGAAGACGAATTCCGCAGCGCAGGTTTCCGCGCAGTTCCGGGTGCGGTTGCCCGCCGCGGCAGCTTTGTGGCGAAAAATGTCGTGTTGATGCCTTCTTATGTCAACATCGGCGCATACGTTGACGAAGGTGCGATGGTCGATACTTGGGCAACCGTCGGCTCTTGCGCGCAAATCGGCAAAAACGTCCACTTGAGCGGCGGTGTCGGCATCGGCGGCGTACTCGAACCCCTGCAGGCCGCACCCACCATCATTGAAGACAACTGCTTCATCGGTGCGCGTTCTGAAATCGTTGAGGGCGTGATTGTCGAAGAAGGCAGCGTGATTTCTATGGGCGTATTCATCGGTCAATCCACCAAAATCTTCGACCGCACCACAGGCGAAATCTATCAAGGCCGCGTACCGGCAGGTTCGGTCGTCGTGTCCGGCAGTATGCCTTCCAAAGACGGCAGCCACAGCCTCTACTGCGCCGTCATCGTCAAACGCGTGGACGCGCAAACCCGTGCGAAAACCAGCGTGAACGAATTGTTGCGCGGCATCTGATGCCTTAAACCGTATTTGAAATGTCCAATGCCGTCTGAAATCCGCTTCAGACGGCATTGCCGTCTGCACGCTGCAACGTGAAAACACAGAAACAGGGACAATTTGCTATAATCAACGGTTTAGAACGAACCGAACACTATTTGAAGGATACAAAATGGGTTTTCTGCAAGGCAAAAAAATTCTGATTACCGGCATGATTTCCGAGCGTTCCATCGCTTACGGCATCGCCAAAGCCTGCCGCGAACAGGGTGCGGATTTGGCGTTTACCTACGTTGTGGACAAACTGGAAGAGCGCGTCCGCAAAATGGCGGCGGAATTGGATTCCGAACTCGTGTTCCGCTGCGATGTCGCCAGCGACGACGAAATCAACCAAGTTTTCGCCGACTTGGGCAAACATTGGGACGGCTTGGACGGTTTGGTGCATTCCATCGGCTTCGCGCCGAAAGAAGCCTTGAGCGGCGACTTCCTCGACAGCATCAGCCGCGAAGCGTTTAATACCGCACACGAAATTTCCGCATACAGCCTGCCCGCGTTGGCAAAAGCCGCCCGTCCGATGATGCGCGGCAGAAACTCCGCCATCGTCGCCCTGAGCTACTTGGGCGCGGTGCGCGCGATTCCGAACTACAACGTGATGGGTATGGCAAAAGCCAGCCTTGAGGCAGGCATCCGCTTTACCGCCGCCTGCTTGGGCAAAGAAGGCATCCGCTGCAACGGCATTTCCGCCGGCCCGATTAAAACGCTCGCCGCCTCCGGCATCGCCGATTTCGGCAAACTTTTGGGACACGTCGCCGCCCACAATCCCCTCCGCCGCAACGTTACCATCGAAGAAGTCGGCAATACCGCCGCCTTCCTGCTGTCCGACCTGTCGTCCGGCATTACCGGCGAAATCACTTACGTTGACGGCGGTTACAGCATCAATGCCTTGAGCACCGAGGGATAATCCGCCGTTTTCAAATCCGTGCGTCGTCCGTGCCGCATATCGGTTTCGGGTGGCGGTTTGCCGTCTGAAGCGTATTTCCAGGGAAATGCCTGACTTGCGGCAGGTGCGGCGGAAACGGTCCGGACGAAAAAATGCCGTCTGAAACGCCAAACGGGTTTCAGACGGCATTTTTTATTTAAAGCATCAGCACACTTCAACCAGCCAGCCGTATTTGTCTTCCGCCAAACCATACTGGATGTCGGTAATCGCCTTACGGATGGCATAGCCGCGTTCTTGGCTTTTCACTTCGATTTCTTTGCTGCCGATGACGAAGGAAGTAACGGGCGAGATGACGGCTGCCGTACCGGTCAAAATGGCTTCCGCACCGTTTTCCACCGCAGCTTTCAGTTCATCAACCGTGAAATTACGTTCGCTGACGGTATAGCCCAAATCTTTGGCAACCGTCAGTACGGAATCGCGGGTTACGCCGTGCAAAAACTCGTCGGTCAGCGGTTTGGTAATGATTTCATCGCCGTTAATCAGGATAAAGTTGGACGCGCCAGTTTCCTGCACGTCGCCGTTCGGGCAGAACAGGACTTGATTTGCGCCATATTCGGCTTTCGCCTTCAGCACCCAGTGCATGGCGGAAGCGTAGTTGCCGCCGCATTTGACGCGGCCCATGTGCGGGGCGCAGCGGATGTGTTCGGTTTCCACCAAAATTTTAACGGGCGATCCGACTTTGAAATAGTCGCCGACGGGAGAAGCCAAAATATACAGCAGAGCGGTTTCGGAAGGAGAGCCGGCCTTGCCGATAACGGGATCGGTACCGATTAAGGTCGGGCGCAGGTACAGCGCGGCAGGCGCATCGGGAATTTCATCGGCGGCGCGTTTGACCAATTCAACCAGCGCGTCTAGATAAGCTTGGGTTTCGGGACGCGGCAGGTGCAAGATGTCCGCACTTTGCCGCATACGCGCGATGTTGGCGGTCGGACGGAACAGTACGATTTTACCGTCTGCCTGACGGAAGGCTTTCAAGCCTTCAAAGCATTCGCTGCCGTAGTGCAGGGCGTGCGCGCCGGGTGCGAGGGAGAGGTCTTGCGAAGATTGCCATTCGGTCAGCTGCCATTTGCCTTCGCGGTAGGCGAGGACGGGCATTTGACTGTGAAAAACGCTGCCGAATACGGCGGGTACGGGTCTGCTCATAATGTAAAGCCTTTCTTGTTCGGATATGTACTCGGACATTTTAATCCGTATCGGGGACGGATGACAATCTGTCGGCCGCGCTCATTCGGACAACAGGTATGCTTCGGACGTATGGTGCGGTTTCTGTTCTTCTTCGGGCGGCAGCCGCATATAGTCGCCGTAATATTGCGTCAGGTGTTCGTGGTAGCCGTTCATCACTTGAAACTGCCTGCCCTCGAATGTTTTATAGACGACGCTGTCGAAATATTTTTTGGGCATATAGGATTTCCGCCAGCCGCCGTAGTCGGACAAAACCAAACCGATGAAACCGCATTCCCGAATCGGGTAGGCGGTTTGGAACTGTTGCAGGTTGCGCGTCATTTTGTCGAACAGGAAACGGCTCAGGCTGCCGAGGATTTTGTGTTTCAGGCTGCCTTCTTTTGCCTTCAGCCACCTTTTTTTGCAGGAAGAAAAGCGCAGCTTGATGCGGCGGTGTTTTTTCATCATACGGAAAATGGTTTTTGGCTCGTCCGGCACGCCGTCATAAATGAAAATGTCGATAAATAAAGGACTTTTTTTGCCGTATGCGTCGATGAGTTCTGCACGGGGATCGAAGATTTTTGCCATTTCCCCGGTATGTCGGGCGCGGATGTCTTCGGCGGTTTCCAAAAAATAGTGCGGGTGCGCGGTTTTTTGCCAAACGCCGACAAATTTTTGGTATTCGTCGCGGTGCATATAAACGTCGATGTCGTCGTCCCAAGGGATGAAGCCTTGGTGGCGTATCGCGCCGATCAGTGTGCCGCCGCCGAGCGAATAGCGGATGCCGTGCCGTTCGCACAGGGCGTGGAAATCGTCCAAAATGTCGAGGCAGACAAGCTGTTGTTCCCTGAGTGTCAGTTTTTTCATTTAAATTCCTTATATATTGCACCCCGTCAAGGGGGCGCATTGCTTTTCTTTACGGTTGGAACGCCGTCATCCGCAGCGGCAAACCTGTTCGGGCAATACGGCAGGGTCGCGCTTTATGTGCCGCCTTGCGCGTCGGGACATTGCCGCTGCCGAAGGGGGGCGAGCTGCCGCAAGATGGCGCGGTAGTCTTCTTGGTCGTCCATTTCAAATATGTCGCCGCTGCCGAGCAGCTCGGTGCGGATGTCCAGTTTGCCGAGGTGTTCCATCGGGATGTTGTCCCAATAGAGTTTGGGGTTTTCCAAGCGTTCCGCGCCGGCGTATGCCCCGATCAGGCTTAAGATGGTGCGGCAGTCTTCCGCCGTCCAATAAGACACGCCCGACAGGCTGGGGCGGGATTGGGAACCGATGTCGATGCGGACGACCCGTCCGATGCCGTCTGAAACGGGCAGCCATTCGTTGTGCGTGCGGGCGCGGACGACGGTGAAATAGGTGCTGTGCCGCGGGCGGTTTAAAAAAATATTGCGTCCGAGCACCACGTCGGCATCGACGACGTAGCAGCCGTTGAAAAAATCACGCGCCAGCGAAAAGGAATAGATGCTGTTGTATTCCCGATATTTTTCGTTGTGAATCAAAATACAGCCGTATTTTTCTTGAAGATAATCGAATTGCTGGTGCAAATGGCCGGTTACGACGGCGATATTGCTTATGCCGGCTTCGCGCAGGAAGGATAGCGTCCTTTCGAGGTTGGGCGTGCCGCAGATGTCCAAAAGGGCTTTGTGGACGGTTTGCGTCATTTCTTTAAATCGGCTGCCCAGCCCCGCCGCTAAAATAATGGCATTCATATTTCACCTTCCCGCCCATACAGGCTCAATGCCGCGCCGGCTCCCAACAAAACCGCCCATATTATGGAGGACGGCGGAACCGGGTGGCGGTAAACGAAAAACCCCAAAGCCATCGCCCAAACAGGGTAGGTGATGTTCAAAGCCATCGCCTTGAGGGGTTTCAACAGATAAATCGCCTGATAATAACAGGCATAAGACAACGCGCCGAAGGCAATGATGCCGATGATGCGCGCGTCGTGAAAATCGGAGGGGTTTAAAGAAAACCCCCGGGCAGACAGGAAAACGAGAATCAGCAGGTAGCCGCATACCGATCCGCACAGGCGCAAACAATAAACCTGAAGGCCGGAGAGCGTACGCATCGTCCGGGCAGACAAAACAACCTCGAGCGACCAGCCCGAAACACACACCGCGATACAAACCAGCCCCAAAGCGTTCAGTCCGCCCCGACCGCCAGCATCCGCCGCCAAGCCAGCCGAAGCGAGTACCGCCAGCGCGAAACCGGCACGCGCCGCCGCTCCCGTGCGTTCCTTTAAAAACCAAGCCGACAAAGCCGCCGCCAATACGGGGAACAGGGACGATAAAGGCGCGGCATAATATACCGTCAGGTAATGGATGCCCAAGAGGTATGCCGACATACCGACCGGCCCGCCGAGCAGCCCCGACAACACGGGCCGCCAAAAACAGCCGCGAAACCCCGGCCGCCCGCCGCGCCCCAATCCCGCCCATACTGCCGACAAAGAACACAAATCAATCAAAAACAGCAAAAAAACCATCTGTCCGAATGCCGCGCCGCGCGCAAACGGCAAACGGTCGAACAATAGGCCGGAAGCCGCCCAAAATACCGCCGAGGCCGCTCCGAACAGATAGCCGCGCATCACGGCAGCACCGCCGACAGTTCAAACGCAGCAGCCAGCCGCCGTGCCGCATAACCGCCGAAATCTTCGCCCTGTTCCTCTTTAACCTTCGTCCACAAAAACCACAGCACGTTTTGGCAAAACCGGTGGATGGTCAGGCGCGCCGCCGCGTCCCGCGCCGAAATGCCGTCTGAAGCCCCGCCGGCAAAATAGGCTTCCAGCAGGCAGTCTGCCGCTTCAGACGGCATCCTCCCCTCCTCGATAACGGCGGCAAGGTCGAACAAGGGGTCGTTCATACCCGAATACTCCCAATCGATAAAAAACAGCCCCTCCCCCTGCAGCAGCATATTTTCCGGTACCAAATCATTGTGGCACGGGCGCCGGGGCAGTTTCCGGCATACGCCTTCCAGCCGCCAAAAAGCATCCGCGAGCCTGTCCATACGCGCGTCTGCCTTCAGGAACAAATCCTTGTCCTGCAATAAGGAGAAATACCGGCGGAATGCGTCAAAGGCATTGAATGTGTTGCGGAAGGCGAAGTTTCCGCCGTGCAGCCGGCGCAGGTTGCCCGCAATCAGGCGCAGGCAGCGTCCGTCCTGCAGTTGCGTTTGATTTAAGGGTGCGCCGTTTTCCAGATAACGCGTCAGCTTCACGCCGCTTCGCACATCCAAAACAGGCGTTTCCACATTCAAACCAGCGCGGTACGCTAAATCATTGTTGAATGCCTCGTGCTTCCGGTTGATTAAGGCGGCGCGGGCGGGATGGGGCAGGCGCAGGACGAATTTCCCGCCGGGCAGGTCCAGCAGGATATTTTGGTTGGTCATCCCCCCGATGGGGGAGAAGGGGACGGCGTGGCGCGTGAGAAAATCAAATACTTCGTCAGGCTTGCGGCAGGTTCGGGCAAAGCCTACAATTTTATTGATTGATTGCATGGCATTTCTGTATCGGTGCGGGGAGTTTGTCTTTGCATATTTTAGCATTGCGGCCTGTCCGTGTCAGCGGCTTCCCTATCCGGAAGCGTTCAAATCGTTTAAACTTGCACAATCCGGCTGCCGCACCGTTTGGGTGTGCCGCCAGTCTGTCCTACCTGCGGAACACATATGAAACTTATCTATACCTTCATCAAAATCATTATCCTGCTGCTCTTTCTGCTGCTTGCCGTCCTCAATACCGATACTGTTTCCTTTTCCTACCTGCCGGGGCAGAAATTCGATTTGCCGCTGATTGCCGCCCTGTTCTGCGCGTTTGTCGTCGGCATCGTGTTCGGAATGTTTGCCTTGTTCGGGCGGCTGCTGTCTTTGCGCGGCGAAAACAGCCGCCTGCGTGCGGAAGTGAAGAAAAGTGCGCGCTTGAGCGGACAGGAATTGACCGCACCACCGGCGCAAAATGCGCCCGAATCTGCCAAACAGCCTTGAGAAAGCCGATATGGACAATGAATTGTGGATTATCCTGCTGCCGATTATCCTTTTGCCTGTTTTCTTCGCGATGGGCTGGTTTGCCGCCCGCGTGGATATGAAGACTGTATTAAAGCAGGCAAAAAGCATACCGTCGGGATTTTATAAAAGTCTGGATGCCTTGGTTGACCGCAACAGCGGACGTGCCGCCAGGGAATTGGCAGAGGTCATCGATCAGCAGCCTCAGTCATACGACCTGAACCTCACCCTAGGCAAGCTTTACCGTCAGCGTGGCGAAAACGACAAAGCTATCAATATGCACCAAACATTGCTTGACTCTCCCGATACAACCGGAGCCAAGCGTGCGCGCGTGTTGTTTGAATTGGCGCAAAACTATCAAAGTGCGGGGTTGGTTGACCGTGCCGAACAGATTTTCCTCAGTCTGCAAGACGGTGAAATGGCGCACGAGGCCCGCCAGCACCTGCTCAACATCTACCAACAGGACAGGGATTGGGAAAAAGCGGTTGAAACTGCCCGGCTGCTCAGCTATGACGAGCAGACCTATCAGTTTGAGATTGCACAGTTCTATTGCGAACTTGCCCAAGCCGCGCTGTTCAAGTCCAATTTCGATGCCGCGCGTTTCAATGTCGGCAAGGCACTCGAAGCCAACAAAAAATGCACCCGCGCCAACATGATTTTGGGCGACATCGAATACCACCAAGGCAATTTCCCTGCCGCCGTCGAAGCCTATGCCGCCATCGAGCAGCAAAACCATGCATACTTGAGCATGGTCGGCGAGAAGCTTTACGAAGCCTATGCCGCGCAGGGAAAATCTGAAGAGGGCTTGAACCGCCTGACGGGATATATGCAGACGTTTCCCGAACTTGACTTGATCAATGTCGTGTATGAAAAATCCCTGCTGCTCAAGGGCGAGAAAGAAGCCGCGCAAACCGCCGTCGAACTTGTCCGCCGCAAACCCGACCTCAACGGCGTGTACCGCCTGCTCGGTTTGAAAATCAGCGATATGAATCCGGCCTGGAAAGCCGATGCCGACATGATGCGTTCGGTTATCGGACGGCAGCTCCAGCGCAGCGTGATGTACCGTTGCCGCAACTGCCATTTCAAATCACAAGTCTTTTTTTGGCATTGTCCTGCCTGCAGTAAATGGCAGACGTTTACGCCAAACAAAATCGAGGTTTAACCACTACCGAGAGGAACACAAAAATGCGTTTACTCCATACCATGCTCCGTGTGGGCAATCTTGAAAAATCCCTTGATTTTTACCAAAACGTTTTGGGCATGAAACTGCTCCGCCGAAAAGATTATCCCGAGGGCAGATTTACCCTTGCCTTCGTCGGTTACGGCGATGAGGCAGACAGCACGGTTTTGGAGCTGACCCACAATTGGGATACGGAGCAATATGATTTGGGTAATGCCTACGGACATATTGCCATTGAAGTCGACAACGCCTACGAGTCTTGTGAACGTGTGAAGCGGCAGGGCGGAAACGTCGTCCGCGAAGCCGGCCCGATGAAACACGGCACAACTGTGATAGCCTTCGTCGAAGACCCCGACGGCTACAAAATCGAGTTTATTCAAAAGAAAAGCGGCGACGATTCGGTTGCCTATCAAACTGCCTGATACCGCCGCCGCCAATGCCGTCTGAAGCCTTTAGGGGTTCAGACGGCATTTTTTATAGTGGATTAAATTTAAATCAGGACAAGGCGACGAAGCCGCAGACAGTACAAATAGTACGGCAAGGCGAGGTAACGCCGTACCGGTTTAAATTTAATCCACTATATTGCCGGCGGTTTGCTGTTTGAGCCTGTGCCGGGTCAAACTTTATCCGTTACACCGATAAGGCAAAAAAAGATGCCGTCTGAAACGGCATCCTTGATTTGCGAAAGGGCAGTTGGGAATCAAATACCCAATTCCTGCGCCAACGCTTGGGCACGTTTGAGTACGTCGCCTTCCGCTTCTTCCAGCAATTCCTGCACTGTCTCGGTAGCGGCATCGCGGTCGCCGATTTCGAGATACATTTTGGCAAGGTCGTATTTCGCTTCGGACGGTGCGTCAGAACCCACAGATTCCGAAGTGAGACCGGTATCTGCATTATTTGGGATATTTTCTTCCGAGAGGGAGATGCTCCAATCTACCGTTTCCTTCTCGCCGTCTTTCAGGAAGTCGGGCAAAGCGTCTGCCTCAGAGGTGTTGGAATCAGGCGTTTCCAAAGTGATTTCCGCTGTTTCTTCCTCAACGGCCGGTGCTTCAGAAGGCTGAAGCAATGCGGATAAATCGTCTGCGGTGGCGTTGAAATCAGCTATTTCGGCAACGGTTTCTGCTGCGGTTTCCCCAACGTCAGGCGTTTCAAACGGTTGCAGCAGCGCGGACAAATCGTCTGCGGCGGTGTGGAAGTCGGACGTTTCGGCAACAGTTTCCGTTACATTTTCCTCAACAGCCGGTGCTTCAGAAGGCTGAAGCAGTGCGGACAAATCGTCTGCGGCGGTGTGGAAGTCGGACGTTTCGGCAACAGTTTCCGCCGCTTTTTCCTCAACGACCGGTGCTTCGGTAGGTTGAAGTAATGCGGACAAATCGTCTGCGGCGGCGTTGAAATCAGGTATTTCGGCAACGGTTTCTGCTGCGGTTTCCCCAACATCAGGCGTTTCAAACGGTTGCAGCAGCGCGGACAAATCGTCGGCAACGGTGTGGAAGTCGGACGTTTCGGCAACGGTTTCCGTTACATTTTCCTCAACAGCCGGTGCTTCAGCAGGTTGCAACAGTGCGGACAAATCGTCTGCGGTGGTGTTGAAATCGGGCGTTTCAGGCGCAGTTTCCGCGACGGCATCGGTTTCGTACACTTTCAGGAAATCGTGCAACTCTTCCGGTGTTTGGACTTCGGCAACTGTTTTTTCCAAGATGGTTTCGGGCGAGGAAGCCTTCAGGAAGCCTGCCAGTCCGGAGGGTGCGGCAGGTTTTGCGGAAGCTGTTTCTTCTGTTCCGATATGGTTGTTTGAGAACAGGTTGTTGTAGAAATCGGTATCGACGGTTTCCGGTTTGTTTTCGGCAGTTTGGGCGACAGATTCTGGTTTGGGCGTGTCGATGACGATTTTGACAGGGTTGTACGGGTTGAAGGTTTCGGGCTCGTACACGCTGTCTGTGGATTCGATTTTGTTCCAATCGGCATCCGCGCGTTTTTGGGTTTCTTCATCCTGCGTAAGTGCGCCGGACAAAATGCCGTTTTGTGCGGCTGCCAGGCTGTCGAAATCCAAGTCGATGCGGTTGGAAGGTGTATCGGTTTCGACATCGAACGTTTGTTTTGCCGATAACTCTTCTTCAGATTCCCCACCTAAGGCAAGTGTGTCGTTTACATCGTTTTTCGGAGCGGGTTCGGGCGTTGCCGGAGTTTCGACTTCGGCAAAGGTGATTTCTATGCCGTCGTCTGCCGCGTCGTCAAGGTCAGGCTCTTCTTCAGGGACGGATTCTTCGGTACGGCGCGCGCGTTTGGATTGGGCAAGGCGCAAAAGCAGCAGCAGGGCAATCAATGCCGCGCCTCCGCCGGCAAGCAGCAAGGTGTACGAACCGTCGAACAGACCGTCAAACAGTCCGCTTTCGGTTTCTTCTTCGGCAGGAACCTGTTCGACAGGTTCGGCAACGGGTTCGGCAGCAACTTCACTGGCTGTTTCCGCAACAGGTTCGGAAACGGCGTTGCCGATTTCGTCGGTCGGCGTGTCGATGGCAGAAGCGGCGGCTTCTTGGGGGGCGGATTCGGCAGCAGTTTCCGATGCGGCAGTATTTGCAGCGGGTACAGGTTCGGGTTGGCGTTCTGTCGCCGAAGCCGGAGTTTCGGACACTGTGGGTTTGGGTTCGGGTCGAACGGCCGGTTTTTCCGCTTTTGCTTCGGGCGCGGCAACTTTTGCTTCAGGTTTTTCAACCGGTTTTTCGACAGGTTTCTCTATCGGTTTCTCTACCGTTGCCTGTTTGGACGGTTCAGACGGCATGGATGCGGTTTCGGCTTTGGGTTTCGCCGTTTGCGGTTTGGGTTGTTCCGCTTTGATTTTTTTGGGTGCTGCCGCTTTGATCCTATTCAGATTCGGAATGTGAAGCACGCTGCCCGCACGCAGTCTGCCGTGTGCGGAAACATTTGGGTTTGCCTTCAGTAGCGCATCGGCAACCTGTTCGAGCGTCAGGTGTTTCGGACGGATGGCGGCGGCAATCTGTTTGAGCGTTTCGCCTTTGCGGACGGTATGGGTTTTGCCGTTATGCGCCGGTTTGACGGCTGCGTTCGCGCTGTCTTTTTTATCGGTTTTGCGGAGGGCTTTGGTGTTTTGATTTTCTTGGGACTCTGCTTTCGGAGCGGTTTTGCGGTGTGTCTTGCCGTCTGAAAGTGCAGATTTGGTTTTGGGCGAGTAGCCGACAGGATCGAGGATGGCGGTGTATTCGCGTACCTGCGCGCCTGCACCGATGCGGAACACCAGGACGGGATCGCGGACTGCCTGCGCGGAAGAAACGGCAATGACGGCTTTGTCGCCCAACTTGTGGACTTTGGCGGTCAGGCCTTTTTCGGAAACGGTAACGCTGCCGCCGCCTAGCAGGGCTTTGGCTTCTTCGCCGGTTACGGTAATGCTGCCGGAAAAGGGTTCGTCAAGGTTGGACTGGATATTCAGCCCGCCCAGTCCCGCATGTGCTTGAAAGGATGCGGCAAGTGCGACGGAGGCGGCAATCAGTTTGATTTGTCTGTTGTTTTTCAAGATGTATCCCCTGTGGGTTGGCGGCTGAATACGGTTTGACCGCGTACAGTCTGTAAATTTCGTCATCAGGCATCGGCAATACGGACGATAGGGTGCGGATAGGCAGAGGTCCCAGCCGAAGCTGTATTTTAAAGCCAATTTTACAAATTATGACATATCTCCATCTTTTTTCAAAAACATCTGTGCATATTTTCATTAATCAAAACAAAATTTGTTGGCTTTGCAGGTGCAAAAATAGGGTTCTGCCTGTATGATTAGCGTTTATTTGATTTGCTTTCTCATTTGGATATGAAATTTGTCAGCGACCTTTTATCCGTCATCCTGTTTTTCGCCACTTATACCGTTACCAAAAACATGATTACCGCAACGGCGGTTGCCTTGGTTGCCGGTGTGGTTCAGGCGACTTTTCTGTATTGGAAATATAAAAAGCTGGATACGATGCAGTGGGTCGGACTGGTGCTGATTGTCGTATTCGGCGGCGCAACCATTGTTTTGGGCGACAGCCGCTTCATCATGTGGAAGCCGACAGTATTGTTCTGGTGCGGGGCGTTATTCCTGCTGGGCAGCCACCTTGCGGGTAAAAACGGTTTAAAGGCGAGTATCGGCAGGGAGATTCAGCTTCCGGATGCCGTATGGGCGAAATTGACTTATATGTGGGTCGGTTTTCTGATTTTTATGGGTATTGCCAACTGGTTTGTGTTTACTAGGTTTGAAGCGCAATGGGTTAACTATAAGATGTTCGGTTCGACTGCGCTGATGCTTGTTTTCTTTATTATTCAGGGTATTTATCTGAGTACCTATCTGAAAAAGGAGGATTGACTGTGGAATATTTTATGTTGCTGGCAACAGACGGGGAGAATGTGCATGAAGCGCGTATGGCGGCACGTCCCGAACACCTCAAACGCTTGGAGGTGCTGAAATCGGAAGGGCGGTTGCTGACCGCAGGTCCGAATCCTTTGCCGGAGGATCCGAACCGCGTTTCGGGCAGCCTGATTGTGGCGCAGTTCGCGTCTTTGGATGCGGCAGAGGCGTGGGCGGAAGACGATCCCTATGTTCACGCCGGCGTGTATAGCGAAGTGCTGATTAAACCGTTTAAAGCGGTGTTCAAATAATGCCGGCCGTCGATTTGATCCGCGAACGCCTGCAGACGCTCGATCCTCTGGTGTTGGAAATCGGCGATGAGAGTCATCTGCACAAAGGACACGCGGGCAATACCGGCGGCGGACATTATGCTGTTTTGGTCGTCAGCGGCCGTTTTGAAGGCGTAAGCCGCCTGAACCGTCAGAAAACGGTCAAATCGCTGCTCAAAGATTTGTTTTCAGACGGCATCATCCACGCGCTCGGCATCCGGGCGGCTGCCCCTGACGAGTATTTCCATACGGCGGACTGAATGAAGTCTGCCCGAACATTTCAATTTAAAATTTAAAGAGAGAAGATTATGAAAGCAAAAATCCTGACTTCCGTTGCACTGCTTGCCTGTTCAGGCAGCCTGTTTGCCCAAACACTGGCAACCGTCAACGGTCAAAAAATCGACAGTTCCGTCATTGACGCACAGGTTGCCGCATTCCGTGCGGAAAACAGCCGTGCCGAAGACACGCCGCAACTGCGCCAATCCCTGCTGGAAAACGAAGTGGTCAACACCGTGGTCGCGCAGGAAGTCAAACGTTTGAAACTCGACCAGTCGGCAGAGTTTAAAGACACGTTGGCCAAATTGCGTGCCGAGGCGAAGAAGTCGGGCGACGACAAGAAACCGTCCTTCAAAACCCTCTGGTCGGCTCTAGAATACGAATTGAACGGTAGGGCATACGCGCTGCACGTTGCGAAAACCCAACCGGTTTCCGAGCAGGAAGTAAAAGCCGTTTACGACAATATCAGCGGTTTTTATAAAGGTACGCAGGAAGTCCAGTTAGGCGAAATCCTGACCGACAAGGAAGAAAATGCGAAAAAAGCCGTTGCCGATCTGAAGGCGAAAAAAGGTTTTGATGCCGTTTTGAAACAATACTCGCTCAACGACCGCACCAAACAGACCGGCGCGCCGGACGGATATGTGCCGCTGAAAGATTTGGAACAGGGTGTTCCGCCGCTTTATCAAGCAATTAAGGACTTGAAAAAAGGCGAATTTACAGCAACGCCGCTGAAAAACGGCGATTTCTACGGCGTTTATTATGTCAACGACCGCCGCGAGGTGAAAGTGCCTTCTTTTGACGAAATGAAAGGACAGATTGCCGGCGATTTGCAGGCGGAACAAATCGACCGTGCCGTCGGCGCGCTGTTGGGCAAGGCAGACATCAAACCTGCAAAATAATCTGAAAACGGGATACGGCGGCAAGACGTTCAGACAGGCGTTTTGCCGCCGCACAGGACAGGGAATACCATGAAACAGAAAAAAACCGCTGCCGCAGTTATTGCTGCAATGTTGGCAGGTTTTGTGGCAGCCAAAGTACCCGAAATCGACCCGGCTTTGGTGGATACGCTGGTGGCGCAGATCATGCAGCAGGCAGACCGGCATGCGGAGCAGTCCCAAAAACCGGACGGGCAGGCAATCCGAAACGATGCCGTCCGTCAACTGCAAACTTTGGAAGTTTTGAAAAACGGGGCATTGCAGGCGGGATTGGATAAGGATCAAGGCGTTCAAAACCGCTTTAAAATCGCCGAAGCGTCTTTTTACGCCCAAGAATACGTCCGCTTTTTGGAACGTTCGGAAACGGTTTCCGAAAGCGAACTGCGTCAGTTTTATGAGCGGCAAATCCGCATGATCAAATTGCAGCAGGTCGGTTTTGCCACGGAGGATGAGGCGCGTCAGGCGCAGCAGCTTCTGCTCAAAGGGCTGTCTTTTGAAGGGCTGATGAAGCGTTATCCGAACGACGAACAGGCGTTTGACAGTTTCATTATGGCGCAGCAGCTTCCCGAGCCGCTGGCTTCCCGGTTTGCCGCGATGAATCGGGGCGACGTTACCCGCGATCCGGTCAAATTGGGCGAACGCTATTATCTGTTCAAACTCAGCGAGGTTGGGAAAAACCCCGACGCACAGCCTTTCGAGTTGGTCAGAAACCAATTGGAACAAGGTTTGAAACAGGAAAAAGCCCGCTTGAAAATCGATGCCCTTTTGGAAGAAAACGGTGTCAAACCGTAATGGCATTTCCAATACCGATGCCGTCTGAAGCCTTTTCAGACGGCATTGCACGTTCAGGTAAGGAGGACGGCCGATGCGTGCGGTCATACAGAAAACGGTAGGTGCAAAGGTGGATGTCGTGTCTGAAAACGGCACGGAAACCTGCGGCAAAATCGACGGCGGGTTTGTCGTGCTGCTCGGTGTAACGCATAGCGACACAGAAAAAGACGCACGTTATATCGCCGACAAAATCGCCCATTTGCGCGTGTTTGAAGACGGTGAGGGCAAGTTGAACCTGTCTTTGAAAGATGTCGGCGGCGCGGTGCTGCTGGTGTCGCAGTTTACGCTTTATGCCGATGCGGCAAGCGGGCGGCGGCCTTCGTTTTCCCAAGCCGCACCTGCAGAACAGGCGCAGCAGCTTTACCTGCGAACGGCGGAACTGTTGCGCGGACACGGGATTCATGTCGAAACAGGGCGTTTCCGCACGCATATGCAGGTGTCGCTCTGCAACGACGGGCCGGTAACCATACTGCTGGACTCTTTCATGACGCGGATTTCCCCAAAAATGAAGGTTGTTCCGGATTGAAATTGAATCCGCAATGATGAAATATCGACAATGAACGACAATACACACACCCTTCCCCCGCGCCGCCTTTCCGTTGCGCCGATGTTGGACTGGACGGACAGGCACTACCGTTACCTTGCCCGCCAGATTACCCGAAATGCTTGGCTTTACAGCGAAATGGTCAATGCCGGTGCGATTGTTTACGGCGACAAAGACCGCTTTTTGATGTTCAATGAAGGCGAGCAGCCCGTCGCCCTGCAACTGGGCGGCAGCGATCCGTCCGATTTGGCGAAAGCCGCCAAAGCCGCCGAAGCATACGGTTACAACGAGATCAACCTCAACTGCGGCTGCCCCAGTCCGCGCGTGCAGAAAGGTTCGTTCGGCGCGTGTCTGATGAACGAAGTCGGGCTGGTTGCCGACTGCCTTAACGCGATGCAGGACGCGGTCGGTATTCCCGTTACCGTCAAACACCGAATCGGCGTGGACAGGCAGACCGAATACCAAACCGTTGCCGATTTCGTCGGCACGCTGCGCGACAAAACCGCCTGCAAAACCTTTATTGTCCACGCCCGCAACGCATGGCTGGACGGTCTTTCACCCAAAGAAAATCGCGATGTTCCGCCCTTGAAATACGATTACGTTTACCGCCTGAAGCAGGAGTTTCCCGAGCTGGAAATCATCATCAACGGCGGCATCACCACCAATGAGGAAATCGCGCAACACCTGCAACACGTTGACGGCGTGATGGTCGGGCGCGAGGCGTACCACAACCCGATGGTGATGCGCGAATGGGACAGATTGTTTTACGGCGACAACCACGCCCCGATCGAATACGCTGATTTGGTGCAGCGTCTCTACACATACAGCCAAGCCCAAATCCAAGCCGGACGCGGCACAATCCTGCGCCATATCGTCCGCCACAGCCTCGGACTGATGCACGGTTTGAAAGGCGCGCGGACTTGGCGGCGTATGCTTTCCGACGCGGCGTTGTTGAAAGGCAACGACGGCGGTCTGATTCTTGAAGCATGGAAAGAGGTCGAGCGGGCAAATACGCGCGAATAGGGCGGGGCTGTATGTGTGAAATGCCGTCTGAAGGTTTCAGACGGCATTTGTGCGTTTGTCGGGCGGTGTTTAGGGGGCGGTAATGGCGTGTTTCGGCACTTTGTCCATATCCCAGTGCGCTACCGCCCAGTCGAGCAGTTCGGCAGGGCGGTCGGTTTCGGGGGCTTCGGGCAGCTTGAGGTAGCGGAATACTTGGCGGAGGAGTTGTTCGCGGCGGTTTAAATCCAATGCGGGGGCGAGCGTCTGTTTCGACCATTTCTGCCCTTGTGCGTTGGTCAGTAGCGGCAGGTGGGCATATTGCGGTGTCGGAACGCCCAAACACTGCTGCAAATAGATTTGGCGCGGCGTGGAAACGAGCAGGTCTTGTCCGCGGACGATGTGGGTAACGCCCTGTTCGGCATCGTCGGCAACGACGGCGAGCTGGTATGCCCAGTAACCGTCTGCACGAAGCAGGACGAAATCGCCGATGTCGCGGGCGAGGTTTTGGGCGTAACCGCCGACGATGCCGTCTGAAAAGCCGATGTCGCGGTCGGGGACGCGGATGCGCCACGCCGGCTGTTTGCCTTGCGGTGCAGGGCGTTGGCCGGGGTGGCGGCAACGTCCGTTATAGACGAACCCGTCTGCGCCGTGGGCTGCCCCGGCCTGCCAGTCTTTGCGGCTGCAATGGCAGGGATAGACCAGTCCGGCGGTTTGCAGACGGCATAGGGTTTCTTCATACAGGGCGTAACGGCGGCTCTGATAGGCGACTTCTCCGTCCCACTCGAATCCGAATGCCTCAAGCGTGTGCAGGATATGGCTTGCCGCCCCCGGCATTTCGCGCGGCGGATCGAGGTCTTCCATGCGGACCAGCCATTTGCCGCCGTTTGAGCGTGCATCGGTATAGGAAGCGACGGCGGTCAGCAGCGAGCCGATGTGGAGCAGCCCGGTCGGGCTGGGGGCGAAACGTCCTGTGTACATATCTGGTACAGCCCCTTTATTTAAGACTATTAATCAAAGCCATTATCTCATCTTTATTCAGTTCCATCCTAGGCTCTTCAAGCAAGGTTAAATCATATAGGGCATTATATTGCTCTTTGGTAGCTGAATCATCCATAAGAGCAGGCGAAAAAAAATCGAAGGCTCTATCTGCAACTCTCTCATTACCTGCATTTCTATCAACCAGTTTCATCAATTCTGTATATATTGCTTTGCCAATATTACAATCCCCTGTTCATAAAGCAGATTGGAGAATTGGTGCAACAAATGGTATAGCTCATTTAGGTAAATCAAATGGGAAATATGTTGTTATTGTTGTTGCAAAAGATGGGCCGTATAAGGATAAAGTCATTGCAAGCTTTATACCAGATAATAATCAATTAAACCTAATTAGGGGTAACTAAATGAAAATAATAGATTTTTTAAAAAATTGTGGTACTGACCAGTTTTCTATATTGTGTTATGGTATTTTTTTAAAAGAAGACAGAAATCATGAAAATATAAAGCAATGGGAATCTAGATCACGTTGCATTAAATCTGAAAAATATATTCTTGAAAATAATGAGTGGAAATATGATATTTTTTTAACAGAATCTTATTTTTTATATTCCAAAAATATTGATTTATTTAATGTAATTAAAGATGAAATACTAAATATCAATCAGCTTAATCCAATAGCTATAATATGCATGTTTGATGGTGCTTTCTCAGATTTTAATTATCTGAAGAATATAGATATAATTCAACAAACTTATGCATTCTGGTCAAAAGATATTGGTTTGTATATTGCTGAAGATACAGATACCCTACAATCAAATGAATGGAGTGAAAAAATTATATATCTATATAACCATATAGATATATAACAAGCATAGCCAGTCTGTCTGATAGCAAGCGTGGGTGCTCGCACTCACGCGTTCTCTTTTTCGCTGTTAATCCGCTTTCAGGCAGCCTTAAAACCACTTACACTTACCTTTTTTGTTTTACCCCCCCTCTAAACATAGTATGGGGAGGTACCGGATCCTTAAAAATCAGATCTGAATAAATTTCATTGGGTGAAATGATTTCGAGTGCTTTTGCCATGATTCTATTTCCTTTTGTGTTGGTGGGTAATGTCGTGTATTAACTTCTTGTTGATTAATATTTTTAGGGTGAATCCACTGTGTCCGGTCAAAAGGGCGATGCCGTCTGAAAGCCTTTCAGACGGCATCGGGGATGAAAAGTTTAAACCAACGGTGCGAGCAGTTTTTCAAACGCTTCTTCAAATTGTTTCAAACCGTCTTCCTGTAAACGCGCCGCCAAGGTTTCGACATCGATGCCGAGCGCGGCGGTTTCGGCAAGCTGCGCTTGTGCTTCTTCCGCGCCTTCGGTCAGCGTCGCTTTTGCTGTGCCGTGGTCGATGAAGGCTTTGAGCGTGGCATCGGGAACGGTGTTGACGGTGTGCGCGCCGATCAGGCTGTCAACGTAGAGCGTGTCGGGATAGGCAGGGTTTTTCACGCCGGTGGATGCCCACAAAAGCTGCACGCGGTTTGCGCCTTGGGCTTCCAGCGCGGCAAATTCCGGGCTGCCGAAGTATTGCGCCCAGTCTTGGTAGGCGGCTTTGGCAAGAGCGATGGCGATTTTGCCTTTGAGCCGGTCGGGCAGTGTTGCGTCCAGCGCGCCATCTATACGGGAGATGAAGAAGCTGGCGACGGCTTGGATATGGGCAACGCTTTGTCCGGCTGCCAAGCGTTTGGCAATGCCGCGCGTGTAGGCGGCGTAGGCTTTGAGGGTTTGGGCGCGTGAGAACAGCAGGGTCAGGTTCACGCTGATGCCGTCTGAAACGAGGATTTCGAGCGCATCGATGCCTGCGTCGGTGGCGGGGACTTTAATCATGGCGTTTTTGCACCCGATGGCGGCGTAGAGGCGGCGCGCTTCTTCTACCGTGCCTTGAGCGTCTTTGGCAAGTTCGGGGGAAACTTCGAGGCTGACGAAACCGGTTTTACCGCCGGTGGATTCGTGTTCGGCAAGGCAAACGTCGCAGGCTGCCCGTACGTCGGCAACCGCCATGGTTTCGTAGCGTTGTTTGGGGTTGAGGTTTTGCTGCTTGAGTGCGGCGATTTCATCGGCGTAAAGCGCGTCGCCGGCGAAGGCTTTTTGGAAGATGGCGGGATTGGAAGTTACGCCGCACACGCCTTGTTTCAGCATTTGCGCCAATTCGCCGCTTTGCACGAGCGAGCGGGAAAGGTTGTCCAGCCAGATTTGTTGTCCTAATGCTTTAACGTCCGATAAAATAGTCATTTCTGATTCCTTTGGATGGATGTGTATGTTTCAAAGGCTTATGCTACCCCGATTCGGAAATTTTGGGTAGTTTTATTACAGCAAAGGCGGATGGCGATGGCAGGAAACGAAAAATATCTTGATTGGGCACGAGAAGTGTTGCACACCGAAGCGGAAGGCTTGCGCGAAATTGCGGCGGATTTGGACGAAAACTTCGTCCTTGGGGCAGACGCGTTGTTGCACTGCAAGGGCAGGGTTGTTATTACCGGCATGGGCAAGTCGGGACATATCGGGCGCAAAATGGCGGCAACCATGGCTTCGACCGGCACGCCTGCGTTTTTCGTCCACCCTGCGGAAGCGGCACACGGCGATTTGGGTATGATTGTGGACAACGACGTCGTCGTCGCGATTTCCAATTCCGGCGAAAGCGACGAAATCGCTGCCATCATCCCCGCACTCAAACGCAAAGACATTACCCTCGTCTGCATCACCGCCCGCCCCGATTCAACCATGGCGCGCCATGCCGACATTCACATCACGGCGTCGGTTTCCAAAGAAGCCTGCCCGCTGGGGCTTGCCCCGACCACCAGCACCACCGCCGTCATGGCTTTGGGCGATGCGTTGGCGGTTGTCCTGCTGCGCGCACGCGCGTTCACGCCCGACGATTTCGCCTTGAGCCATCCTGCCGGCAGTCTCGGCAAACGCCTGCTTTTACGCGTTGCCGACATTATGCACAAAAGCGGCGGCCTGCCTGCCGTCCGACTCGGCACGCCCTTGAAAGAAGCCATCGTCAGTATGAGCGAGAAAGGTTTGGGCATGTTGGCGGTAACGGACGGGCAATGCCGTCTGAAAGGCGTATTCACCGACGGCGATTTGCGCCGCCTGTTTCAAGAATGCGACAATTTTACCGGTCTTTCGATAGACGAAGTCATGCATACGCATCCTAAAACCATCTCCGCCGAACGTCTCGCCACCGAAGCTCTGAAAGTCATGCAGGCAAACCATGTGAACGGGCTTCTGGTTACCGATGCAGACGGCGTGCTGACAGGTGCGCTGAATATGCACGACCTGCTGGCGGCACGGATTGTATAAGGCGTTGCAGCCGTTTCAGACGGCATTTGTGGTAAGATATGCCGTCTGAAAACAAGGAAATCCCATGCAGGCAATTTCTCCCGAATTACAGGCGCGCGCCGCCAAAATCAAACTGCTGATATTGGATGTGGACGGCGTTTTGACCGACGGGCGCATCTTCATCCGCGACGACGGCGAAGAAATCAAATCGTTTCACACACTGGACGGACACGGCCTGAAAATGCTTCAGGCAAGCGGCGTGCAGACTGCGATTATCACAGGTCGGGACGCGCCCTCCGTCGGCATCCGCGTCAAACAGTTGGGCATAAATTACTACTTCAAAGGCATTTCGGACAAACGCGCCGCGTATGAAGAACTGCGCGCGCAGGCAGGCGTGGAAGAAGCCGAGTGCGCCTTTGTCGGCGACGACGTGGTCGATTTGCCGGTGATGGTGCGCTGCGGATTGCCGGTTGCCGTCCCCGACGCGCATTGGTTTACGCTGCAACACGCCGCCTATATTGCCAAACGCCCCGGCGGTGCGGGCGCGGTGCGCGAAGTGTGCGACCTGATTATGCAGGCGCAAGGGACTTTGGGCGCGGCTTTGAACGAGTACATCAAATGAAAGTAAGATGGCGGTACGGAATTGCGTTCCCATTGATATTGGCGGTTGCCTTGGGCGGTCTGTCGGCATGGTTGGGTCGTATCAGCGAAGTCGAAATCGAGGAGGTCAGGCTCAATCCCGACGAACCCCAATACACAATGGACGGCTTGGACGGCAGGCGGTTTGACGAACAGGGATACTTGAAAGAACATTTGAGCTCAAAGGGCGCGAAACAGTTTCCGGAAAGCAGCGATATACATTTCGAGTCGCCGCACCTTTCCTTCTTCCAAGAAGGCAGGTTGTTGTACGAAGTCGGCAGCGACGAAGCCGTCTACCATACCGAAACCAAACAAGTTCTCTTTAAAAACCATGTCGTCCTGAACAAAACCGGCGACGGCAGGCGGCAGGCGGGTACGGTAAAAACCGACAAGCTTCATGTTGATACCGAATCGCAATATGCTCAAACTGACACGCCCGTCAGCTTTCAATACGGTGCGTCGCACGGGCAGGCGGGCGGCATGACTTACGACCACAAAACAGGCCTGTTGAACTTCTCATCTAAAGTGAAAGCCACGATTTATGATACAAAAAATATGTAAAATTTTTGTTTTAATAGCATTTTTTTCGGCATCCCCCGCTTTTGCCCTTCAGAGCGACAGCAGGCAGCCTATTCAGATTGAGGCCGACCAAGGTTTGCTCGATCAAGCCAACCAAAGCACCACATTCAGCGGAAACGTCGTCATCAGACAGGGTACGCTCAATATTTCCGCCGTCCGCGTCAACGTAACGCGTAATGATAAAGGCGAACAGTTTATGAAGGCCGACGGCTCGCCCGTGCGCTTCAGCCAAACGTTGGACGGGGGCAAAGGGACGGTGCGCGGTCAGGCAAACAACGTTGCTTATTCGTCTGCAGGCAGCACCGTAGTCTTAACCGGTAATGCCAGAGTACAGCGCGGCGGCGATGTCGCCGAAGGCGCGGTGATTACATACAACACTAAAACCGAAGTCTATACCATCAGCGGCAGCACAAAATCCGGCGCAAAATCCGCTTCCAAATCCGGCAGGGTCAGCGTCATCATCCAGCCTTCGAGTACGCAAAAATCCGAATAATCTCAAAATGCCGTCTGAAACATAAACCCGGTTCGGACGGCATATGCCGACCGAAGATATTGAAGAGATATTTATGAGCGCAAACGTCAGCCGCCTTGTTGTTCAAAACCTGCAAAAAAGTTTCAAAAAACGCCAAGTCGTTAAAAGCTTCTCCCTCGAAATCGAAAGCGGGGAAGTCGTCGGTCTGCTCGGGCCCAACGGTGCGGGTAAAACCACCAGCTTCTACATGATTGTCGGACTCATTGCCGCCGATGCGGGCAGCGTGATGCTGGACGGGCAGGAATTGCGCCACCTGCCCATACACGAACGCGCCCGCCTGGGTGTCGGCTACCTGCCGCAGGAAGCCTCGATATTCCGCAAAATGACAGTTGAACAGAATATCCGCGCCATTTTAGAAATCAGTACCAAAGACAAAAGCCTCATCGACGGCGAAGTTGAAAAACTGCTTGCCGACCTGAATATCGAGCGTTTGCGCAATAATCCTGCCCCATCTTTGTCGGGCGGCGAACGCCGACGCGTCGAAATCGCCCGCGTACTCGCCATGAAACCGCATTTTATTTTGTTGGACGAGCCTTTTGCCGGCGTCGATCCCATCGCCGTCATCGACATCCAGAAAATCATCGGTTTCCTCAAATCGCGCGGCATCGGCGTACTGATTACCGACCACAACGTACGCGAAACCCTCAGCATTTGCGACCGCGCCTACATTATTTCGGACGGTGCGGTGCTGGCATCCGGCAAGCCCGACGACTTGGTCGGCAATGAAAAAGTCCGCTCCGTCTATTTGGGCGAGAACTTCAAATATTGAAGCGTTTTGCCGTCTGAAAAGCAGAACATCGCCGAATAAACGGCAAAAAAACCGATTTGCACCATTTTTCTGTGAAATTAATTTAAACTTAAAACATTGACTTAGTCGGTTGGGTAAAAAATATCGACAAATCCGCTTGCGTGTTGTCCCGAAATTTGGTTTAATACGCATCTCTTAACGAGACAGATTAAAGGCCAGATAGCTCAGTTGGTAGAGCAACGGATTGAAAATCCGTGTGTCGGCGGTTCGATTCCGCCTCTGGCCACCAAAAACCGCTTTTAAGCGGTTATTTTTTTGCCTGCCGTTTTCGGCAGCAGTCCCGCACCGCATGCCTGCTATGCACGATACGGTCTTTACGGTTGTCGGGCAGGTAAAAACCAGAAAACATATGCCGTCCGAACCGCAGTTCAGACGGCATTTCCATATCTGAAACAATCAGTCCGTATCGCTTTCGGGCAATTCTGCCGAACCCATGCGTTTGAGTACGATATTGGTTTTGTTGCGCAGCCGTTTGCTTTTCGGATGGTCGGCGTAGTAGAGCGGGGCTGGGACGCGGGCAGTCAGTTTCGCCGCCTGCTGTTTGCTCAGTTTGGCGGCGGGTATCTTATAAAAATACCGGGACGCGGCTTCCGCACCAAACACCCCGTAGTGCCACTCGATTGAATTCAGATACAGTTCGAAAATCCTGTCTTTGTCGGTAACGGCTTCCATCATCGCCGTAATGGCCGCCTCTTCCCCTTTGCGCAGATAGCTGCGGCTTTCATTGAGGAAGAGGTTTTTGGCAAGCTGCTGGCTGATGGTCGATCCGCCCGCCTTCACTTCGCCGCTGTTCCGGTTGCGCCTGATGGCGTTTTGAATGCCGCCCCAATCGAAGCCGCCGTGTCCGGCAAAATGGGCATCTTCGGAAGCAATCAGGGCTTTTTTCAGGTTGGTGGAAATGCGGTCGTAGGGAACCCAGCGGTAATCCAGGGCGACATTGCGTCCTTCTTGTTCAAACTGCTTCATCCGCATCGACATAAAGGCGGTTTGATGCGGCGCGACGGCACGGTAGGTGATGATGTTGCCGTACACATAGGCATTGAAAAAGATAAAGATGCCGATGGGCAGGGCAATCAGCCATTTGATGATGCGGAACATGGTTACAGGGCTTTCATGTGTTCGATAACGGGGCGGATATCGGGCGTAAACCCGCGCCAGAGGGAGTAGGAAGCCGCCGCCTGACCGACCAGCATACCCAGGCCGTCTGAAACTTCAGCCGCACCGTTGCTTTGGGCAAAGTTCAAAAATGCCTGCGCCGCGTTGCCGTAAACCATATCGTAGGCAAGGCGGCAGTTGCGGAAAATTTCAGGGCTGACGGCAGGAAGCTGACCACTCAAGCCGCCGGACGTGCCGTTGATGATGATATCGAAACCGCCGTTCAAATCTGCCATCGGGACGGCTTCAATGCCGAAAAGCCGCGCCAATTCCTTAGCTTTGGCATGGGTACGGTTGGCAATGACGATACGGGCAGGGTGATGTTCTTTCAATACCGGAATCACGCCGCGCACCGCGCCGCCTGCACCCAAAAGTAAAATAGTTTTGCCCTCGATGGTAATGTTTTTGACCTGCGTAATGTCATTGGCCAAACCGATACCGTCGGTGTTGTCGCCACGCAGCTTACCGTTTTTCAACAGAATCAGCGTATTGACCGCACCTGCTGCCAAAGCGCGGTCTGAATGCTCGTCCGCCAGATGAAACGCTTCCTGTTTGAACGGTACGGTAACGTTTGCCCCGCAACCGCCTGTTCCAAAAAATGTCGAAACCGCCTGCTCGAAACCGTCGATGTCAGCGCAAATGCGCCCATATTCGATGGCCGCGCCTTCTTGCAGCGCAAACTGCTGATGGATTTGCGGCGACTTGCTGTGTGCGACGGGGTTGCCGAAAACGGCGTAGCGGGGGAGGGCGGTCATGGTCGTGTTCCAAAAGACGGGAAGGCTATTTTATAACGGCGGCGTACAGATGGGAACGATGCCGTCTGAAACGGTTGTCAGGCGGTACGGTTTTTCCCTGTATAAGCTGGGGAGAAATCCGGACATGATATGCAATTTTATCCATATTGTTGACAATCTTGCCGTCTGAAACTATATTTTACAGCTTGAAATTTGACGCAGGGCGAGTTTCAGACGGCATGGACGTGGTAGAATCGTGCCGACTTTGCGTCAAGCCGCCGCGTTCCGCATATTTTGCTATTTCCCTTTTCCAGGAGCTGAAAAATGTCTATTAAAAACGTCGTAAAATTGATTGAAGAAAGCGAAGCCCGCTTTGTCGATTTGCGCTTTACCGATACCAAAGGCAAGCAGCACCACTTTACCGTGCCTGCGCGCATCGTGTTGGAAGACCCCGAAGAGTGGTTTGAAAACGGTCAGGCGTTTGACGGTTCGTCCATCGGCGGCTGGAAAGGCATTCAGGCTTCCGATATGCAGCTGCGTCCCGATGCGTCCACAGCCTTCGTCGATCCTTTTTATGATGATGTTACCGTCGTTATTACCTGCGACGTCATCGACCCTGCCGACGGTCAGGGTTACGACCGCGACCCGCGCTCCATCGCACGCCGCGCCGAGGCCTATTTGAAATCTTCCGGTATCGGCGACACGGCATACTTCGGCCCCGAACCCGAATTCTTCGTCTTCGACGGCGTAGAATTTGAAACCGATATGCACAAAACCCGTTACGAAATCACGTCCGAAAGCGGCGCATGGGCCAGCGGTCTGCATATGGACGGTCAAAACACCGGCCACCGCCCTGCCGTCAAAGGCGGTTACGCGCCCGTTGCGCCGATTGACTGCGGTCAGGATTTGCGTTCCGCGATGGTAAACATTTTGGAAGGACTCGGCATCGAAGTCGAAGTCCACCACAGCGAAGTCGGTACCGGCAGCCAAATGGAAATCGGCACGCGCTTCGCCACTCTGGTCAAACGCGCCGACCAAACCCAAGACATGAAATACGTGATTCAAAACGTTGCCCACAACTTCGGCAAAACCGCCACCTTCATGCCCAAACCGATTATGGGCGACAACGGCAGCGGTATGCACGTCCACCAATCCATCTGGAAAGACGGTCAAAACCTGTTCGCCGGCGACGGCTATGCCGGCTTGAGCGACACCGCCCTTTATTACATCGGCGGCATCATCAAACACGCCAAAGCCCTGAACGCAATTACCAATCCGTCCACCAACTCCTACAAACGCCTCGTGCCGCACTTTGAAGCACCGACTAAACTGGCATACTCCGCCAAAAACCGTTCCGCGTCCATCCGCATTCCGTCTGTAAACAGCAGCAAGGCACGCCGCATCGAAGCACGTTTCCCCGATCCGACTGCCAACCCATACTTGGCGTTCGCCGCTTTGTTGATGGCCGGTTTGGACGGTATTCAAAACAAAATCCATCCGGGCGACCCAGCCGATAAAAACCTGTACGACCTGCCGCCGGAAGAAGATGCATTGGTGCCGACCGTTTGCGCTTCTTTGGAAGAAGCACTGGCCGCCCTCAAAGCCGACCACGAATTCCTGCTGCGCGGCGGCGTGTTCAGCAAAGACTGGATCGACAGCTACATCGCCTTTAAAGAGGAAGATGTCCGCCGCATCCGCATGGCACCTCATCCGCTGGAATTTGAAATGTATTACAGCCTGTAAACTCTCAGGTTTCAGTAGAAATGCCGTCTGAACACAGTTTCAGACGGCATTTTGCATTTGAACGGCAAACTGGCGGCGCGGGGCGGCGTTTTTCAGCGGTTGGGCGATATTTGCTACAATAGGCTTTTATTTCTTGGCTGTTTGAACCATGACTGTATCGAAATCAGGTTTTATCGGGCAAATCTTTTCCCGCAATATGCTCGTCTGTATTTTTACGGGGTTTGCCTCGGGGCTGCCGCTGTATTTTCTGATTAACCTGATTCCGGCATGGTTGCGCAGCGAGCAGGTGGATTTGAAGAGCATCGGGCTGATGGCGCTGATCGGTCTGCCGTTTACTTGGAAATTTTTGTGGTCCCCGCTGATGGACGCGGTCAGGGTTCCCGTTTTGGGCCGGCGGCGCGGGTGGATGCTGCTGACGCAGGCAGGTTTGCTGGCGGCTTTGGCGGCATATGCCTTTTTAAACCCCCGTAATCATCTGCCGTTGATTGCCGGCTTGTCGGTGCTTGTTGCTTTTTTTTCCGCCAGTCAGGACATTGTATTGGATGCGTTCAGGCGCGAGATTTTGTCGGACGAAGAATTGGGTTTGGGCAACTCTGTTCATGTGAACGCCTACCGGGTTGCCGCTTTGGTTCCGGGTTCATTGAGTTTGGTGTTGGCAGACAGGATGCCGTGGTCGGAGGTGTTTGTCATCACTTCGCTGTTTATGCTGCCCGGTCTTCTGATGACGCTGTTTCTCGCGCGCGAACCCGTGTTGCCGCCTTCCGTTCCTAAAACGTTGAAGCAGACCGTGGTAGAGCCGTTTAAAGAATTTTTTACACGTAAAGGCATCGCTTCGGCGGTGTGCGTGCTGCTGTTTATCTTCCTTTACAAACTCGGCGACAGTATGGCAACCGCGTTGGCAACGCCGTTTTATCTGGATATGGGTTTCAGCAAGACCGACATCGGTTTGATTGCGAAAAATGCAGGACTGTGGCCGGCAGTGGCGGCAGGTATCTTGGGCGGCGTGTGGATGCTGAAAATCGGCGTAAACAAAGCCTTGTGGATATTCGGCGCGGTGCAGGCTGTAACCGTTTTGGGGTTTGTATGGCTGGCAGGGTTCGGACATTTCGATACGGTCGGTACAAGCGAGAGGCTGATGCTGGCGGCAGTTATCGGCGCAGAGGCAGTCGGCGTGGGTTTGGGGACGGCGGCGTTTGTATCGTATATGGCGCGTGAAACCAATCCCGCATTTACCGCAACGCAGCTTGCGCTGTTTACCAGCCTGTCCGCTGTTCCCCGTACGGTCATCAATTCCTTTGCCGGTTATCTGATTGAATGGCTCGGTTATGTACCGTTTTTCCAGCTGTGTTTCATACTTGCCCTGCCGGGTATGCTGTTGTTGCTGAAAGTTTCGCCTTGGAACGGGGAAAAAACTCAGGATACAGGCAGATGAACGCGTCAAACTGGAGCGTTTACCTGATATTGTGTGAAAACAGTGCGTTTTATTGCGGCATCAGCAAGAATCCGCAACAGCGGCTTGACGCCCACACGGCCGGAAAAGGCGCGAAATATACCCGCGTATTTAAACCGGTGGCGATGCGTATCGTTGCAGGCGGGATGGATAAAGGCACTGCGCTCAAACAGGAAATCGCCGTCAAAAAACTGACCGCCGCACAAAAACGGCAATTGTGGGAACAGGCGGAAAAAATGCCGTCTGAAACCTGACGGTTCAGGTTCGGACGGCAGTTGGCAGCAATCAGGGAAAAGCGGGGCAGGCGGTAAGGAAAACCGATGTTTCAACGCACAGGACGGCACATAAAGCGTCGCCCTATGAAAGTGAAGGCATATATCGGTATTTTTTATACGTCAACAGAAAAGAATACGATGAACTGTTTGTTGGATTTGTATTGATTAATCAGTATATTTTTTATGCCGAGGTATTTTTCCTTATCGGTATCCCTTCTTTTATGAGGATGCCTGCCGCTCATATAAAGAACGGGAAAATACGATGGGAAAATACGGTACAGCCCTCGACATCGCACAATATGTCAACTTATTTGTTTGTTTTATTGGGCAGCAAAAAGGGAATTTTTTGTGTTCAAAACTTTCGACTCCGCTTAAAGTCTTGCAGGATAAGGCTTGCAGGGGTTTCTAGCCCCCTTTTTTGTCTTATATGCCGCTTATTCAATATTTAAAAGATATAATGGGGAATAGTGGATTATTCTCATCCCATGCTACCTCATAATTAACAAATATATTTTTTAATGTTTTAATGAAAGGAATGTTTAATTCAAATTTCTTTCCATTCCACTCTTCAAACGCCTCTGGAATATATTCCTTTATTAAATCTATCCCTTTTTTTGTTAATACAATTTCCCCCTGATACCACACCTCATTATCATTATTAAAAGGACTTTGTTTTGCTAAATTATGGCAAAAGTCTAAAATATCATTTTTCGTTTCAAAGTTGATAGGTTCAAGAGTTGCTAATTGACATATTAATAATCTATATATGAATTCAACTGCAAATTGCCAATCGTTGTTTCCTTGACCATGCGATGCAAAATGCATTGGAAAATAACCATCTAATGCTAAATACTCAAATTCGCATTGAATATTTTCTGCTGTCTCTAAATTCATTAAAACATCCTTATCTAGCAGGGAATTTAAATTTTAACTCTGTTGGCTTGCCTTTTAAATTAATATTTAAGTTATTTAATGTGTATTTCCGTTTTTTGGATTGTGGTTTTCAATTTGTAGCGAATCGGATTCGGCATATACGGCATTGCAAAAAGCGTTTGACTCTCCAATGCCGTCTGAAAACCGGTTTCAGACGGCATTTGCGTTCAGTAAGAAAGGCCGCGCCTGCCGCCCGAACGTCTCGCCGCAGCCTCTGCATAACGGCTCACCTCTTTTTCCAAATTTTCCAAGTTCAAAGGAAAATCAGGCAGTCTGTCCCCCTGTTTCTCTTCGCGGATAATCCGCCCGCCATCCAAATACCACGTCTGTTGCGCATGATAGGTCTGTATATCCGCCGTTACGCCATCCGCTTTCAATGCTACCGTCGAAGATTGTGCAATAAAAAGATTTCCGTTTTTCAAATAATATTCGAAACTCTGGCGTTTTTTTCCATTGTCAAAACTCCAATAGACTTTTTGCGGCAGACCGTCCGCATCATAGCCGACCACAAGACTGTTTGCCTTCATCCCCCGTGGCATCAATTCCCGCATATTCTGATAAAACACAGAATCGCGCGAGTCCGACGCAATCCGGTTGCTCTCTTCGCGGAAGTCCCAAACCTTCTGCTCATCATTCGCGACATCCCGATATTTCGCCAAATATACCTGAGCCATCTGATAACACCCGAGACAATGCTCATAAACATCTTCCCCGATTTTCCCGTACCCCGCCGCATCAAATACCGAACTGTCCGGTTGCCAAACAACCCGATATTCTCCTGTCGTTTCATAATTTTCTCCGTGAGCCGTTCCGCCGTACACATTTACAGAAAACGGACGATCGTTCCGATACAGATATTCGGCATTAACAAACGCTTCCGGCGAGCGTTGCGAAAGCGAAACCGCAACCAAACCGCCCTCGCCGATATAGTAATCCAGCCAAACCTCTTCCCCATGTTCCTGCTCCGTTACGTGAAACCATTTCGCCTTTTCTTTCAAACGACTGAGCCGGATAGCGAGCGCGAGATAATCCTTCTCCGACTGCAACGGACCGTCATCCGCAGTTTCGGCAAGACTTTCCTCCGTCCTCATCGATTCCTTCACGATGACAACCGCCCTGTCGGCATTTCGGAACAGGCGGGCAAGTTTCGCCACAAAAGCATTCGGATTTTCAGGTATTTCAGTTGCCGTATCGCTCAAAAACCAACGCGGATTAATCTCATAGGCAATACCCTTCCCCAGCCAAAAGGCAAATACAAGTGCAAAAAATGACAACAATACCGGTTTGAATTTTTTAAACATATTTATTTTCCGTTTAACAGGATATATCGATTATATCAGACGAGCTTTAATTGTTTGATTTTTAATCTAATCTACGGTTGCTGCCGTACTTTAAAAACCCCTATGCAGGCTGCGGCTTGTTACTCTTGTTTGCTTTGATTCAATTTTTTGACTAATTCAAATGCTTCGGATTGATATTGCCTTTGCCATTTTTCCCAATCTAACGGTTTTCCCGAGCGTTCCCAATCTTCTAAAACCGACATTTTGAACGTTTCCATTTCCCACCAATATTCGGTATATAAACGTGATTGATTGGGAATGTCGGCTTCTGCCCAATCGGCAAAATGCAAAAAATGAGAAATATCGCAAACTATATTATTTTCAGGAACTTCTTCGGCAAATAGATTCTTGACCAACTGTAACGCTTCGGTCTGATATTTTTCTGTCCATTTATCCCATTTTTCAGGCTTTTCCGATATTTCCCAATCTTCCAATGCGGAAGCATTCAAGACTTCCAATTCCCACCAGCAGTCGTAATAACGAGAGGATTGGTTAGGAATCTTATTTTCCGCTTCGGAAACAAATTGGGTAAAACTAAAAATATCCTTAACGATTTTTTCAAATCTATTTTCCATAAATTGCTGCCTCTTCCAAATTATAGTGGATTAAATTTAAATCAGGACAAGGCGACGAAGCCGCAGACAGTACAGATAGTACGGCAAGGCGAGGCAACGCTGTACTGGTTTAAATTTAATCCACTATACGAGCCAACAACTTCGGTAAAATCAAGCCGGCAAGCCCCTGCATCCTGTGCTAATCGGAGAAAATGCCGTCTGAAAGCCGAATACCGCTTCAGACGGCATTTGCCAGATTTGACCTTGCCGGTGCTTACGGATGCTTTTTAAATATAAAGAAGGAAATATCGTCTAACGCATCTTCGGCAAAACCTTGCAAATCCGGATTACCTTGTTTTGAGCGCAATAAAGCAATCACTTTATCGCAATCGCCGATATTTTCATGCATCCTGGCAAGATGTCCGAAACAGGTTAATGACAATCTGGCAATATCCAAGTCTTTATGCTTCGACAACTCCGTCAATTTCTCAGAAATCCAAGGGATTTCATCCTCCTCCGAGCTGAAGGTCATACCGAGCATACCGTCAATAACACTCTGTTTATTCTCAGAATAAATCATCTTTTCTACTTGTTCCTTATCAGCCATCATTTTTTGTCCATTTAATTAGTCGTTTGTATTAAATTGACATTATTTATTTTCCAATTTACTTTATAACTATCTTCATAATAATCTAATTCAAAAAAACCTGATATTTCAATATCCAATTCCATTATTGTTTTAATACATTTTTCAAAATAAATAATGAAATAAGATTTCACGCATGCGCCAAAAAAAATATAGCTGCTCCAATTAAAACTATTTGTCGGGAAAACCCACCCATTTTTATATATTTTTGCAGATTCTTTCTCTTCGATATTGAAGGGACAATTATTCCAAAAATTATTAATGTTTTCTTGGATGATTTTTATATCATCGTCAGCGCATTCAATCCATCCTTTTATGGAAACATATGATGCCATGTTTAATCTCCTAAACCTGTTTTAACAATGCCACCTTTTGATTCAATATATGACTTAACTTGTGAATGAACACCGTGCCTGTTCCGTACAGCAAGCACAGGTTGGATTAAGATTCGACAATCTGTTTGGATTGACAGAAAGGTCGTCTGAAAAATCGATTACGGTTTCAGACGACCTTTTGTTGTTGAGTTCTCAACCCAACCTATGCCTGCCATTAATGTTATTCATCGTAGTAAGGTTCTGTTGAATAATTGTCTTTGCCCCCGGTAATGATAGTAACAATTTTCCCTTTTGCTTCCCAAGCTTGTACTCCTATTTCATCAAACTCATAGACATATGTCGGATAAGATTCATTTGATAAATAATATTTATCAACACCGTATGATTTAGGGTGATGGAAAAGCTGTTTAAAATCTTCAAAATTTAGACCTATTATATTAACGCCCATAAAATATAGCTCCTGATAACAAAATATCGAAATAATTTTGTTTTTCTTGACGGCAATTAGTAAATTTGAGTCGGGAGATTCATAATATTCTGTTCTAAACTCATCAGGAGGTTCATACATAAAAGTTTCCAGTATGTTTTTGTACTGTGTTATATCCGCACCAAAACGGAATATTCCTACAGAAGTAAAAGGTAAAAATTCGGGAGTTTTAACGACCGCGTCGACCATGCTCTTCTCCTTTTGCTTTTCGATTGGCATTTTTTGCAATATTTCTGATTGTTTTCTCAATCTTTAAGCGTTCATTTTTGGACATTCCGGGAATAATTTTATTTTTTAATTCAGCAATTCTTGATTCCGCTGATATTTGACTTCGACCGCCATCTCCATGTTTTTCATTCTTGGAGCTTCCTGTTCTTTTAGGCGAACACGCATTATGAACCCAAACCCCTTCCGTTTCCGCCTGATTGCCCTTGACGAAGTAAGTATGCCAGTCGGCAACGGTCAGATTGTAGGCTTTGAGTGGTTTTGGTTTGACAATGATGTTGCGGACAGTTTGGGTTTTGCCGCTTTCGGAATACAGCCTGCTTCCCGCTTTCAAATCTTCCGCTTTAACCCATTTGCCGTCCGAATAAAACGGATGGATGAGGTTGGAAATCAGGGTTTGGCTGTTGCCGATGCCGTCTGAAAGCCGGATATCGCTTCAGACGGCATTTTGATTGCCGGGTTTTGCTATTTTTTGTTGTAATAATCAAATTGCACGTTGACTATGTCTTTCTCGGTAAAAATATAACGGAGCATTGTTTTAAGCCTTTCATAACGTTCATTAATTCCTACGCTATCAGGTAGCCAAGGGGAAGCTTTAATTTCAAAAAGTTTCCAATTTGGAACCATTAAGAAATCAATAATGGTACCGATTCCAATGACAACATATCTTGGTATATCCATCGGATAAGGATATTTTTTTCTAACCTCAATTAAATCATTCTCCAACTTCCAATATTCTTCATCATCCCACACCCCGTCATCATACCATTTGCCAATAAATGAATTTTCGTCATACCCCTCAAAATAAGGAACGTTTCTTATAATATCCTTGAACTCACACATAATAATGTATCTCCAATATAATTAAACTTTTCATCTCAATCTACCTTTACTATGTTGTATTGGAAAGTAAAAAAATTTCCAGTCCTCTACATCTAGATCAGTAAAAATATAACGAAGCATTACTCTGAACCTTTCATAACGCTCATTAATTTTGACACTTTTAGGCAACCAAGGAGAAGCTTTAATTTCAAAAAGTTTCCAATTTTGAACCATTAAAAAATCAATAATGCTACCGATTCCAATCACGATGTCCCTTGGTATATCCATCGGATAAGGATATTTTCTCCTAACCTCGATTAAATCATTCTCCAATTTCCAATATTCTTCATCATCCCACACCCCGTCATCATACCATTTGCCAATAAATGAATTTTCGTCATACTCCTTAAAACAAGGGATGTTTCTTCTAAAATCCTTGAACTCGCACATAATAATTAATCTCCAATACGATTTAGGTTTTTATCAAATGTACCGTTTCTTGTTTCTTTTCTGTTCAGCTTCTTGGGTGAAGATGCTTCTTTCCAAGCCCCTCCATTATGTGAATCTACATCGCGTGATATATAACTCTTTCCTTTTTTAAAAATAGCAGCATCATTTCTCGTTCTTTCTTTTATTTTTCTATATCCCAATTTCTTTGCTGCTGCATATGCTTCTGAATCATTCTCATATACGGGGGTAGATGGTGTTTTTCTTGGCGGACAAGAATTATGAACCCAAACCCCTTCCGTTTCCGCCTGATTGCCCTTGACAAAGTAAGTATGCCAGTCGGCAACGGTCAGATTGTAGGCTTTGAGCGGTGTTGGTTTGACAATGGTGTTGCGGACGGTTTGGGTTCTGCCGCTTTCGGAATACAGCCTGCTTCCCGCTTTCAAATCTTCCGCTTTAACCCATTTGCCGTCCGAATAAAACGGATGGATGAGGTTGGAAATCAGGGTTTGGCTGTTGCCGATGCCGTCTGAAACTTCAATGTAAACGGTTTCCTGGTACGGATTGCCGTATTGGGCGGTAACGGGTTTGTATCCTGTTTTTCCGCTTGCCTCGTCCTTGGCAAAGACGCGGTCGCCGGCTCGGATACGGGCGATGGCTTTGTAGCCGTCTGCCGTTTTGACCAAGGTGCTGCCGTGGAAAGGGCAGGTGTAGGATTTTTGAAGAACTTAGTTCTCAATATCCTGTTTCAAATGAGGGGAAGGTCGCCTGAAAATCAAAAACGGTTTCAGACAACCTTTTGATTGTGGGATTTTCAGCCCAACCTATGCTTATTCAACTAAACTGTCAATCAATTCTTTTATGTCATTACGGGTCAGTTCCATACCCGGTTCACCGATAAGTGCTAAATCATATATTATATTACGCGATTCTGGAGAATTATCTTTTGACCAAGCATACAGAAAATCAAAAGCAAGATTCGCAATTTTTTCATCCGAAGCGTTTTGATTGAACAATCTGAGCAGTTCAGAATATGCGTATTGTTGAGTTATTTTTTCCACGAATCTAATTCCTGTTTTGTTGGTGGATAATGCTGAGAGGTTACACTTTGTCCGTTAATTGATTTAGGATGAACCATAGTTACGTTCCCGCTATGATCATAACTTTCCATCCATTGTCGGGTACTGCCTGTTTTAGGATTATATTCTGTAACAAAGCTATTACCCCTCGTTTTTCCCTCGGTTCTAGCAAATCGCTCAGCTTCATAATACCTGATTCTCCCATCAGGTAAAGTTTTTGTCCTAGATGCACTATTTTGAGCACCTTCCAAACCTGACAATTTCTTAGCTAATGCCGATTGGGCATTGGCAGAATGCGCATCCCCATATTGCTTGTATTTGGCTTGTGTGGCAACGGCAAAATCCCCGCTGACCTTCGCCTTCCCCGGTTTTGCCGCCTTTGCCAACTTCGCGGCTTTGGCTGCTTTTGCCGCCTTTGTCAGGTTTTTGACTTTGGCAAACGGCAGGACGTTGACCAGGGCTTCGACGGTTTCGGCGGCATTGGGGTTTTCCTGCATCCACTGGTCAACGGCTTCGCCCGCGCTGATAAAGGGGTTAAGCGCGCCGGCGGCGACGCCGTTGATAAACTCCATGCTGTTGCCCCAGCGGTCGAGCTTGGCATTGTGCTCGAACATTTTTCTGTTGGCTTCATCGGCGCGGTCGGAGAAATTGCTGCCGAGGTTGCTGTAGTTGTCGGATATGCGTTGCCGGATGCTGCGGGTGTCGGTCGGATTGAGTTTGATACTGCGGGCTGTGCCGTTGACGTGATAGGTGTATTCGTCTCGTGCGCCCGTAGGTTTGGGGTAATTGATGCCTTTGGGCCCGTCGTAGGCATCGGCGGGATGGTGCTCGTGTCCTTCCCAGTTGAGCCGGTACACGGTAAAGCCTTCGTCAACGTTGCCTTTTTCTTTGCTTGCGCTGTGGCCGGCGTGGTTGTCGAAGGGGGCGTGTTCTTCGTATCCGTGTCCGGAAAAGCGGACGGTGTAACCAAGATTGCCTTGGATTGCCGCCTGCTGGATGAGCAGGTTGCCCATCTGGTGGGTATAGTCTTGGATGACGTTGATTTGACCGGTGCGGTCGGAAACGCTGCCGCGCGGGTCGCCGAAGAGGTGGTATTTGCCGCCGGGTTCGTAGTGCTGCCGTTGGGTGTTATCGGTAATGAACGGGTCTTGCGCCAAGTCCGCCGCGAGGGCGGGCTGTCCGAAGGCAGCCGCCGCTACGGCGCAGGCGGCAAGTAGGTTTGTTAGTCTTCGCAGCGGTTTCACGGTTTATCCTCCTTTGCGGCGGCGGATGACTTCGTTGCCGACATCGGGGTTTTTGCCGTTGTTTTGTTTGAAGTCGGGACGGTTTTGGGCGGTCGTGTCGCCGTAGGGGGTGATGTCGGAGAAATCGACCATCAGGCGGTCTGAGGCTTTGACGGTTTTGCCGACGCTGTAAGGTCCCATCCAGAGGGTGTATTGTTCTTGGTATTGGGATTCGTAGGCGGCGGTTTTAGGGGCAATCAGCAGTTTCCGGCTGTCGCGGTCGACGGCGAAATATTCGAGCTTGGTTTGGGCTTTAAGGGTTTCGGCGTTGTAGAGGTGTAGTTCGGTACGGCTGCGGACGGTGCCGAATACGTCGACGGTTACGAATACGTCGGTGTCGGCGTATTCGGGCGGTACGACTTCGATGCCGCGCAGATAGAAGACGGTTTGGATGAGGTTGGTCAGGAAGGAAACGTCGCGGGGATTGGCGAGCAGGGTTTCGTTGCGGTAGTCGCCCGTGCCGTTGACGGACAGTCCGGCGGAGCGTTCGCCTTTGCGTCCGCTGTTTTTCGTCAGAGCGGCGGCGGGGGCGTTTAAGACCGATGTGGAAGTGGTTACGCTGGAGAGCGCGTCGGATTTGGTGGTGGCGGTAGTGTCGTAGGCGGGGTAGCTGTATTGGGTGGCACTTTCGGGGTTGTTGTGGTAGCCGCCGCGTATCAGTGCGTCGATAGAGTAGCGTCCGCCGCTTATGTTGCCCGAACCTTGGTCGCCCATAACGGAGACGTAAAGGGCGGCTTTGCGTCCTTTCAGGGCGGACAAGTCCATTTCTTTGACGGCGGCGCGGGACGATGCGGCGACGAGTTCCTGTTCGACGGCAAAGCGTTTGCCGCCGCCGTGAGCGGGAATGCCGGTCAGTGTGCCGCAGGCGGTGAGGACGAGGGGGATGAGGAGGAACAGGATTTTCATGGCAGGGTTTGTTTTGTTTTGAACGGGTTTGAGTGTAAGGGGATTTTAAGATTTTGTAAACAAAAGGGGCGAAAATGCCGTCTGAACGGCGGAACGGGCTTTCAGACGGCATTTGCGCTCAATAATAATATCCCGCGCCCAGAATACACGGTTTGGATGCGCCGGTTGCTTTGTGCGGACTACCGGGAATGCGATTAATCCAACACGCCGCCAACCACGCGAACGCGGCGGCTTCCACCCATTGCGGATCGAGATTCAGGTCGGCGGTGCTGTGTAAGGAAACGCGTGTACCGAAACATTCTGCCAAATCTGCCATTAAAACAGGATTGCGGATGCCGCCGCCGCAAATGTACATTTGACGGGCATCTGCTGCTGCGTGTGAGACGGCGTCGCAAACGGTTTGCGCGGTGAATCGGGAAAGCGTCCGTAATACGTCGTATCGGTTTTCGCCGCCGTCAAGGTAGGTTTCGAGCCAATTTAGGGCAAACAGTTCGCGCCCCGTGCTTTTTGGGTGGGGTTGTGCGAAATACGGGTGGGCGAGCAGCCTGTCGAGCAGTTGCGGCAATATGTTGCCTTGTGCCGCCTTTGCACCGTTTTTGTCGTAAGGCAGCTGCCAGTGTGCCTGCGTCCACGCGTCCATCAGCATATTGCCGGGCCCCGTGTCGAAGCCGAAGGCGGGTGCGTCGGGGGGGAGTATGCTGATGTTGGCAATCCCGCCTATGTTTAGTACCACGCGTGTTTCTTTGTCGTCGCGGAACAGGGCTTCGTGAAAGGCGGGGACGAGCGGCGCACCTTGTCCGCCGGCCGCAAGGTCGCGGCTGCGGAAGTCGCCGACGGTAAAAATCTGAGTCAGTTCCGCCAGCAGCGGCAAATCGGCAAGCTGTACGCTGTAACCGTGTTCCGGCGCGTGTCGGACGGTTTGCCCGTGGCAGCCGAGGGCGGTAATGTCGCACGGTGCGAGGTTTTGACTGCACAGCAGTTCGGCGACGGTTTGCGCATACAGGCGGCTGAGTTCTTGCGACAAAATCCTGCTGCGGTGCAGTTCGTCCGTGCCTGTGTCTTGCAAATCCAGCAATTTGCGGCGCAACCGGTCAGGGTAGGGTATAAAGGCGTGCCCTTCCGCGCCCAGCCATTTGCCGCCGTCCATACGTATCAGTACGGCATCCGCCCCGTCCATGCTGGTTCCCGACATGATGCCGATGTAAAGCTGTGTTTCCATCATCACTCCCAAACTGGTGCAAAACGCCATTTTAACGTGTATTGACGCTCGTATACCGATTTGCTGCCGCAGTGTAAATAAATGTTTCAAGAAGGATTGCAAAAGGTTACAATATCCGCGAAAACCCTTCTGTGTTCACTAAGGAATCTTCCATGGCTCAAACTCAAATGAGTGCGAACTTGAAACTGATTAACGCCGTCTTTGCCGCCATGCTGGTAGGTATAGTCGGCTATTTTATCTATTGGGGTTTGGGTTATACCCACTACAATAACAGCGTGCTTTTCATCATCGCCACGATGTTCGGCGTGTTTATGGCGTTCAACGTCGGCGGCAACGATATTGCCAATTCTTTCGGTACCAGCGTCGGTTCCGGCACGCTGACTATTCCGCAGGCTTTGCTGATTGCGGCGGTGTTTGAAGTCAGCGGCGCGGTCATCGCGGGCGGCGAGGTAACCGATACCATACGCAAAGGCATCGTCAATCTGAACGGTATGGACCTCGAACCCATACAGTTTGTGTTTATTATGATGTCCGCACTTTTGGCAGCAGCGTTGTGGCTGCTGTTCGCGTCCCGTAAAGGCCTGCCGGTTTCGACGACGCACGCGATTATCGGCGGCATCGTCGGCAGTGCGTTGTGTATGGCGTTTACGCATAATGCGGACGGGGTGGCGTTGATACGGTGGGGCAAGCTGGGCGAAATCGGGATGTCTTGGGTATTGTCGCCCGTGTTGGGCGGCGCGGTGTCCTATTTCCTGTTTTCGCGCGTCAAGAAAAACGTCTTAGATTACAATGCTTGGGCGGAAGGCACGCTCAAGGGCATCAAGCAGGAAAAAAAGGCGTATAAAGAACAGCACCGCCTGTTTTTCGAGGGTTTGACCGAAGCCGAAAAAGTCGAATACGCCACCAAAATGGCGCACGACGCGCAAATTTACGACGAGCCCGAATTCGATCCGCAAGAGCTGCAATCCGAGTATTATCGCGGGCTGTATGTATTCGACAACCGCAAAGACAATGTCGATTCTTACAAGGCGTTGCACTCTTGGGTTCCCTTTATCGCTTCGTTCGGCGCGATGATGATTTCCGCTATGTTGATTTTTAAGGGCTTGAAAAACCTACATTTGGGGATGAGCAATGTCAACAGCTTCCTGACCATTTTTATGATAGGTGCGGCGGTGTGGATGGGGACGTTTGTGTTTGCCAAAAGCCTCAAGCGTAAAGACTTGGGCAAATCGACCTTTCAGATGTTTTCATGGATGCAGGTCTTTACCGCATGCGGTTTCGCATTCAGCCACGGGGCGAACGATATTGCCAACGCCATCGGTCCGTTTGCCGCGATTATGGATGTTTTGCGGACGAACAGCGTTGCCGCGCAAAATGCTGTTCCACCGATTGCCATGCTGACCTTCGGTATCGCACTGATTGTCGGTTTGTGGTTTGTCGGTAAAGAGGTAATTAAAACCGTCGGTACGAGTTTGGCGGAAATGCATCCTGCTTCGGGTTTTACCGCCGAACTGTCCGCCGCATCCGTCGTGATGGGCGCGTCGCTGATGGGGCTGCCCGTGTCCAGTACGCACATCTTGGTCGGCGCGGTACTCGGTATCGGTCTGGTCAACCGCAATGCCAACTGGAAACTGATGAAGCCCATCGGTCTGGCTTGGGTCATTACCCTGCCTGCCGCCGCCGTATTGTCGGTTGCCAGCTATTTGATTTTGCAGGCAGTGTTCTGATTGTAAAATACTGACGCCGTCTGAACCCGTGTTCAGACGGCATTTCGTTGATGGAATGTGCGGGCTTGTGCCTTATGCACAATCTGTTCTGTCGGGATATGCCGTTTGGTATAGCGGATTAACAAAAATCAGGACAAGGCGACGAAGCCGCAGACAGTACAAATAGTACGGCAAGGCGAGGCAACGCCGTACTGGTTTAAATTTAATCCGCTATATCTTGGTTTCGGAACGGTCGGACACAGAGGTGCGGAACGTTATGATATGCCGCCGCCTGTCCTTGAAAACACTTATCCTGCCGGCAGCAAAATGCCGTCTGAAAAAGCCTTTCAGACGGCATTTGTACGTTAGCCGCAATCACACCGTTTGCGAATATTTCGCCTTGGTTTCCTTGTGGCGCAGGTGGTAATCGAAGACCATGGCGATGTTGCGGATGAGGAAGCGTCCTTTCGGTGTAACGGTCAGCCCGTGGCTGTTCAGGCGCACCAATCCCAAACCGGCGAGTTTTTCCAAATCCGCCAGTTCGTCTTTGAAATAGCGGTCGAACGGGATGCCGAACATACTTTCGTAAATCCGGTAGTCGAGCGCGAAGCGGCACATCAAATCCTGAATGATATTGCGGCGCAGGATGTCGTCCTGATTGAGCTGATAACCGCGCATGATGGGCAGTCTGCCTTCGTCGATGGCGGCATAGTAGGCATCGATGTCGCGTTCGTTTTGGGAATAGGTGCTGCCGATTTTGCCGATGGACGACACGCCGATGGCGACCAAATCGCAATCCGCGTAGGTCGAATAGCCTTGGAAGTTGCGCTGGAGGAAGCCTTCTTTGAGGGCGATGGAGAGTTCGTCGTCAGGTTTGGCGAAATGGTCCATGCCGATGAAGACGTAGCCGCGCTCTGTCAGGGTTTGGACGCAGTATTGCAGCATATCGAGCTTCTCTTCGCTGTCGGGGACGGCGGCGGTATCGATGCGGCGTTGCGGTTTGAACACGTGCGGCAGGTGGGCGTAGTGATAAAGGGCGAGGCGGTCGGGATCAAGCGACAAAACGGTATCGATGGTGGTTTTAATGCTTTCGGAAGTCTGATGCGGCAGGCCGTAAATCAAATCGACGCTGACGGATTTAAACCCTGCTTCACGGGCGGCATCGATGACTTCTTTGGTTTCTTCGTAACTTTGGATGCGGTTGACCGCCGCCTGCACTTTGGGGTCGAAATCCTGAATGCCGACGCTCATGCGGTTGAAGCCGAGCCTGCCGAGCATGAGGACAGTGTCGCGGCTGACTTTGCGCGGGTCGATTTCGATGGAGTATTCGCCGGACGGTATCAGTTCGAAATGTTTGCGGATCATGCGGAAGACGCGTTCGATCTGTTCGTCGCTCAAAAAGGTCGGCGTGCCGCCGCCGAAGTGCAGTTGGGCAAGCTGGTGCCGTCCGTTCAGATGCGGGGCGAGCAGTTCCATTTCTTTTTCAAGATATTCGATGTAGGCATCGGCGCGGCTTTTGTCTTTGGTGATGATTTTGTTGCAGCCGCAGTAGTAGCAGATGGTGTTGCAGAACGGAATGTGAATGTAAAGGGAAAGCGGTTTGTTTAACGCGCCCATACCGCGCAAATGTAAAGCTTTGATATATTCGCCTTCTCGGAAACCGTCATGGAAACGGTCGGCGGTAGGGTAGGAAGTATAGCGCGGGCCGCTGGCGGGCAGGCTGGCAATCAGCGCGCGGTCAAACTCGGGGCGGTCATTGTTTACATTGTGATTGTTCTGTATCTGAATAATTTTCATGGTGTGTGTGCGGTTTTATGATGTTAGTCAAATTTTGGATAGTTTGGTAGAATGCCACAGTATGATAAACCTGTCTTGATATGTGTCAACAAGCACATAATCGGGATGGGGCAAAACACACGAAAAGGTACGGTATGGCTTCGCATAATACTACACATCAGATAAAAACCTTGTGTTCTTCCTGTTCTTTGCGGGAACTCTGCCTGCCTGTCGGATTGCTGCCCAACGAGTTCAGCCAACTCGATGCCGTCATCCGCCAAAGCCGCCGCCTGAAAAAAGGCGAATACCTTTTCCGTGCCGGCGAAGCCTTTACTTCGCTCTTTGCCATCCGTTCGGGCTTCTTCAAAACAACCGTCGCCAGTCAGGATGGCCGCGATCAGGTAACGGGTTTCTTTATGTCGGGCGAACTCATCGGTATGGACGGCATCTGTTCCCATGTGCACAGTTGCGATGCGGTCGCCTTGGAAGACAGCGAGGTATGCGAGCTGCCGTTTACCCACATCGAAGAGCTGGGGCAGAACATTCCCAGCCTGCGTACCCACTTTTTCCGCATGATGAGCCGCGAAATTGTGCGCGATCAGGGCGTGATGTTGCTTTTGGGCAATATGCGTGCAGAAGAGAGGATTGCCGCCTTTCTGTTAAACCTCTCCCAACGCCTTTATTCCCGCGGTTTTGCTGCCAACGATTTCATCCTGCGCATGTCTCGTGAAGAAATCGGCAGTTATCTCGGGCTGAAACTTGAAACCGTCAGCCGCACATTATCTAAATTCCATCAGGAAGGGTTGATTTCCGTCGAACACAAGCACATCAAAATCCTCAATCTGCAAGTGTTGAAGAAGATGGTGTCCGGCTGCTCGCACGCCATTTGATTAACCTGTACGAACATTTCAGACGGCATTCTCAATAAACACAGGGCGGAAGAAAACATCTGCCCTGTTTGTTTTATCTGCCGCAAAATGCCGTCTGAAAACCGGCAACCGCCTAAATCGAAAAATCCTCGCTGATGGGCGTGTACAGAATCCTGTCCACCTTTTCACGGGTCAGGTGCGTTGCAAACGATTGGATAAAGTCATACGCATATCCGCGCAAATAAGTATCGTTGCGTAAGGCAATCCATGTTGGAGAAGGTTCAAACAAATGTGCGGCATCCACAAGTTGCAAATCGTCATCCGTATCCGGGTTGTACGCCATTTTCGCCATCAGTCCCACGCCCAAACCCAAGCGCACATAAGTCTTCAATACATCCGTATCCGCCGCCGCCAATGCGACATCCGGCCGTTCCAAACGGGCTTTGGCGAATGCCCGCGCGATGCTGCTGCCCGCATTGAATGCAAATTCATAAGTAATCAGCGGAAATCTCGCCAAATCTTCAATGCGGAGGGGATTCCTGCATTCAAGCAGCGGATGGTCGTTCGGCACAATCACCGCGTGTGTCCAGTCGTAGCAGGAAAGTCTTCCCAATTCGGGGTGGTCGTCTATCCGTTCCGTAACAATCGCCAAATCCGCCTCGCCGGAGGTAACCATACGTGCGATGGCGGCAGGGCTTCCCTGTTTGATGGTCAGATTGACTTTCGGATAGCGTTTCACAAAATCGGCAACAATCAAGGGCAGGGCATAGCGTGCCTGAGTATGTGTTGTGGCTACCGTCAGCGAACCGCTGTCCTGTCCGGTAAACTCGCTGCCGATATTTTTAATGTTCTGAACATCGCGCAAAATACGTTCCGCAATATCCAAAACCACCTTGCCCGGCTGCGAGACCGAAACCACGCGCTTGCCGCTGCGGATAAAAATCTGAATGCCGATTTCTTCTTCCAGCAATTTGATTTGTTTGGAGATGCCGGGTTGTGATGTGAATAAGGCTTCGGCCGCTTCGGAAACATTCAGGTTGTGCCGGTAAACTTCTAAGGCATATTTCAATTGTTGTAATTTCATGGCGGGTCGGTGTGGATCTGTGTCGGGTGGCTGAACATTGTTTATAATTTATCATATTTTCTTGCCGGTACGGTATGGGGCTTTGCCGTTGTGTTTGTTGTTTTTGTGCAACGGCAATCGTGCGATATGGAAAAAATCCCCCTAAAGTAATGACACGGAATTGATTTTTCGGCATGATAGACTATCAGGAAACAGGCTGTTTTACGGTTGTTTTCAGGCGTTGAGTATTGACAGTCCGCCCCCTGCTTCTTTATAGTGGAGACTGAAATATCCGATTTGCCGCCATGTTTCTACAGCGGCCTGTATGTTGGCAATTCAGCAGTTGCTCCTGTATCTGCTGTACAAATTTAATGAGGGAATAAAATGACCAAACAGCTGAAATTAAGCGCATTATTCGTTGCATTGCTCGCTTCCGGCACTGCTATGGCGAGCGAAGCCCATATCCACGGTTATACCGTGAGCGGCCAATCACAAGAAGTCGTACGCAACAACTACGGCGAATGCTGGAAAAACACCTACTTCGACAAAGCAACCCAAGGCCGCGTAGAGTGTGGCGATGCAGTTGAACCGGCTCCTGTTGCTGTTGTAGAGCAGGCTCCGCAATATGTTGACGAAACCGTTTCTCTGTCTGCCAAAACCCTGTTCGGTTTCGACAAAGACGTACTGCGTGCCGAAGCCCAAGACAACCTGAAAGTATTGGCTCAACGCCTGGGTCAAACCAACGTACAATCCGTACGTGTTGAAGGTCATACCGACTTCATGGGTTCTGAAAAATACAACCAGGCCCTGTCCGAGCGTCGCGCCAACGTAGTGGCAAATTACCTGGTCAGCAACGGTGTGCCTGCCTCTAAAACTTCTGCTGTCGGCTTGGGCGAATCTCAAGCGCAAATGACTCAAGTTTGTGAAGCTGAAGTTGCCAAACTGGGTGCAAAAGCCTCTAAAGCCAAGAAACGTGAGGCTCTGATTGCATGTATCGAACCTGACCGCCGTGTTGACGTAAAAATCCGCAGCATCGTAACCCGTCAGGTTGCTCCGGCTCATGTTCACACCCAACAATAAGCTTTAAAAGCATCTTGCCGATGGGTAGGGTTGGATTCCTCTTCTGTATAAGAGAAGAGGTACGTATCAAACTTTAATCGGTTCTGATGAAACAAAACAAACCCCGCTTTTGCGGGGTTTGTTTTTAGGATGCTTGCGGAAACGGTTATTGTCAGAATATGGGGTAGGGTTTATGCTTCATCAAAATCTTCCTGGTGCTTGAAACTCCGGTTTTGAAGGCGATAGAATTTGGATTTGTTTGTGAGGGAACAAACTCTATCAAATCAGTGCTGTACGCGGTGCTGCGTTTTATGTGCGGTACTGCGTAAAATACAGCAGATCAATAAAAATCAACATGGCGGTGCGTTCGGACATTTTGCGACATGAAAGAATTCGACTTCATCAAACGGTATTTGCAAACAGGCACGGATAAGGATGTCGTATTGGGCATAGGCGACGATGCGGCGATTGTCCGCCCGCGTGAAGGCTTCGATTTGTGTTTCAGTGCGGATATGCTGCTGAGGGACAGGCATTTTTTTGCAGATGTCAAACCTGAAGACTTGGCTTGGAAGGTTTTGGCCGTCAATATTTCAGATATGGCGGCGATGGGCGCGATACCGCGTTGGGTGTTGTTAAGTGCGGCGTTGCCCGAATTGGATGAAGTATGGCTGGAACGGTTTTGCGGCAGCTTTTTCGGTTTGGCAAAAAAGTTTGGCATCACCTTAATCGGCGGGGATACGACTAAGGGCGATATGGCGTTCAATGTAACCATTATCGGTGAATTGCCGAAGGGTAGGGCATTGCGGCGTGATGCGGCGGTTGCGGGCGACGATATTTGGGTGTCGGGGCATATAGGGATGGCGGCGGCGGCTTTGAACTGCCGTCTGAAACAGTGTGTTTTGCCTGACGATGTATTTGCCGTGTGCGAACAAAAGCTGCTCCGCCCCGAGCCAAGGGTTGGGCTGGGGCTTGCGCTGTTGCCGTTTGCCCGGGCGGCGCAGGATGTTTCAGACGGCCTCGCGCAAGATTTGGGGCATATCCTGACCGCTTCTGGCAAGGGTGCGGAAATTTGGGCCGATTCGCTGCCGTCTTTATCCGTATTGAAAGATATTTTACCCCGAGCTCAATGGCTGTCTTATACTTTGGCCGGCGGCGATGATTACGAACTGGTATTTACCGCGCCGGAAAGTTGCCGCAGCCGCGTGCTTGATGCGGGGGAACGGTGCGGCGTGCCGGTAACGCGCATCGGCAAAATCAATGGAGGATGCCGTCTGAAGGTTTTAGATGCCGACGGCAGGGAATTGGAACTACATTCTTTAGGATTCGATCATTTTGGCTGATTTTAAACCTGACTTTGCGTGGCTGTTGAAACGGCCGTTGTGTTTTTTGGCTTTCGGTTTCGGCAGCGGGCTGGCTCCGTTTGCGCCGGGCACATTTGGAACTTTGGCGGCATTGCCTTTGGCATTTGTGCTGGTATTGGCGGGTGTGGACGGATGGCTGCTGGCTTTTTTGTGTATCGTGCTGTTTATGTGGGGCATACGCATTTGCGCGTGTGCGGAAAAGGAAAGCGGTGTATCCGACCACGGCGGCATTGTGTGGGATGAAATCGTCGCCATGATGTTTGTACTGGCTTTCGTTCCGTTCAAGTGGACGTGGTGGTTGGCAGCGTTTGTCCTATTCCGCCTGTTTGACGCGCTCAAACCGCCTCCCGTCGGTTGGTTTGACAAGAATCTGCACGGCGGTTTGGGCATTATGGCGGACGATATGGCGGCTGCGGTGATGACCTTGATTGTTTTGAGGATTGCAATGCTGTTTTAAACGGTGCTGCCTTGTAACAATGCCGTCTGAAAGCCTTTCAGACGGCATTGTTTCGGAGGTTAACGCGTTACCGGTTTATATTTAATCCGTTTCGGTTTCGCGCCTTCTTCGCCGAGTCGGCGTTTCTTATCGGCTTCATACTCCTGATAGTTGCCGTCAAAGAACACCCATTTAGAGTTGCCTTCACAAGCCAAGATATGCGTAGCGATACGGTCGAGGAACCAACGGTCGTGCGAAATCACCATCACGCTGCCGGCAAATTCCAGCAACGCGTCTTCCAGCGCGCGCAGGGTTTCTACATCAAGGTCGTTAGACGGTTCGTCCAGCAGCAACACATTGCCGCCGCTCAACAAGGTTTTTGCCAAGTGCAGACGGCCACGTTCACCGCCCGACAATTGACCTGCAATTTTGCTTTGGTCGCTGCCTTTGAAGTTGAAGCGTCCCAAATATTGGCGGGCAGGGATTTCAAACTGTCCGACCTGCAAAATGTCGCGGCCTTCGGCGATGTTGTCGAACACGGTTTTGTCGTTTTGCAAACCTTCGCGGCTTTGGTCAATCAGGCTCATTTTCACGGTTTGCCCGATTTTCACTTCGCCCGAATCGGGTTGCTCTTTGCCCGCAATCATTTTAAACAGCGTAGATTTACCCGCACCGTTCGGGCCGATGATGCCGACAATCGCGCCCGCAGGCACTTTGAAGCTCAAACCGTCAATCAGCACTTTATCGCCGAACGATTTGGAAACATTTACAAATTCAATCACTTCGTTACCCAAACGCTCGGCAACAGGGATAAAGATTTCCTGCGTTTCATTGCGTTTTTGGTATTCGTAGTTGCTCATTTCTTCAAAACGCGCCAAACGCGCTTTAGACTTGGCTTGGCGGCCTTTGGCATTTTGGCGCACCCATTCCAATTCCTGCTTCATCGCTTTCACGCGCGCGGCTTCGGATTTCGCCTCGTTTTCCAAACGTTTTTCTTTCTGCTCCAGCCAAGACGAGTAATTGCCTTTCCATGGGATACCGTGTCCGCGGTCGAGTTCCAAAATCCATTCGGCGGCGTTGTCGAGGAAGTAGCGGTCGTGCGTTACCGCAACGACTGTACCGGGGAAGCGTACCAAGAATTGCTCCAGCCACTCGACCGATTCCGCATCCAAGTGGTTGGTCGGCTCGTCCAGCAGCAGCATGTCCGGCTTGCTCAGCAAGAGTTTGCACAAAGCCACACGGCGTTTTTCACCGCCGGACAGATTGCCGATTTTGGCATCCCAATCAGGCAGTCGCAGCGCATCGGCGGCGATTTCCAATTCGTGTTCCGCACCGCCGCCCGTGGACGAACCCGCCGCAATAATCGCTTCCAAACGGCCCTGTTCTTCCGCCAGCGCGTCAAAATCCGCATCAGGATTGGCGTACTCGGCATACACCTCTTCCAAGCGTTTTTGTGCAGCAGCCACTTCGCCCAAACCGCTTTCCACTTCCTCACGCACGGTTTTCTTAGGATCAAGCTCCGGCTCTTGCGGCAGATAGCCGATTTTGATGCCGCCCATCGGCACGGCTTCGCCCTCAAATTCCTTATCCACGCCCGCCATAATCCGCAGCACAGTGGACTTGCCCGCGCCGTTCAAACCGAGCAGGCCGATTTTCGCGCCGGGGAAGAAAGAAAGGGAAATGTCTTTAATAATGGTTTTCTGCGGCAGCACAACCTTGCTCACGCGCAGCATAGAATAGACGTATTGTTGGGACATGGTTTTCTCGATTCGGTCAAACAAATTTCAGACGGCCATTTTAACCGATAATTTGATTTAAGCCAGTTTATCCGCGAACCGATATTGCCAAAATCGGGCAGGATTCATAAAATCCGCCTATCTCTTTGAAATTAGACAAACAAAAAAAATAATAATGATAGAGGGTTGCCGCACCGGCAACCATTTCGGATTTTCCAAAGCAAATACTTTTCAAATCAAAAAAAGGATTTACCTTATGTCGGAATATACGCCTCAAACAGCAAAACAAGGTTTGCCCGCGCTGGCAAAAAGCACGATTTGGATGTTGAGCTTCGGCTATCTCGGCGTTCAGACGGCCTTTACCCTGCAAAGCTCGCAGATGAGCCGCATTTTTCAAACGCTAGGCGCTGACCCGCACAATTTGGGCTGGTTTTTCATCCTGCCGCCGCTGGCCGGTATGCTGGTTCAGCCGATTGTCGGTTATTACTCCGACCGCACTTGGAAGCCGCGCTTGGGCGGCCGCCGCCTGCCGTATCTGCTTTACGGCACGCTGATTGCGGTTATCGTGATGATTCTGATGCCGAACTCGGGCAGCTTCGGTTTTGGCTACGCTTCTTTGGCGGCTTTGTCGTTTGGCGCGCTGATGATTGCGCTGTTGGATGTATCTTCCAATATGGCGATGCAGCCGTTTAAGATGATGGTCGGCGACATGGTCAACGAGGAGCAGAAAAGCTACGCCTACGGGATTCAAAGTTTCTTAGCGAATACGGGCGCGGTTGTGGCGGCGATTCTGCCGTTTGTGTTCGCGTATATCGGTTTGGCGAACACAGCCGAGAAAGGCGTTGTGCCGCAGACCGTGGTTGTAGCATTCTATGTGGGCGCAGCATTGCTGATTATTACCAGTGCGTTCACTATTTTCAAAGTGAAGGAATATGACCCGGAAACCTACGCCCGCTATCACGGCATCGACGTCGCTGCGAATCAGGAAAAAGCCAACTGGTTCGAACTTTTGAAAACCGCGCCTAAAGCGTTTTGGACGGTTACTTGGGTACAATTCTTCTGCTGGTTTGCCTTCCAATATATGTGGACTTACTCGGCAGGCGCGATTGCGGAAAACGTTTGGCAGACAACTGATGCCTCTTCCGTAGGCTACCAAGAAGCAGGCAACTGGTACGGCGTTTTGGCGGCAGTACAATCCATTGCCGCCGTTATCTGCTCGTTTATTCTGGCAAAAGTACCGAATAAATACCATAAAGCCGGTTATTTTGGTTGCTTGGCTTTGGGTGCGCTCGGTTTCTTCTCCGTTTTCTTCATCAGCAATCAATACGCGCTGGTGTTGTCTTATACCTTAATCGGTATTGCGTGGGCCGGTATCATTACCTATCCTCTGACAATTGTGACCAATGCCCTCTCAGGCAAACACATGGGTACTTATTTGGGCCTGTTCAACGGCTCTATCTGTATGCCTCAAATCGTCGCTTCGCTGCTGAGTTTCGTCCTCTTCCCTATGCTGGGCAGCCATCAGGCAACCATGTTCTTGGTTGCCGGCGCAGTCTTGCTGATGGGGGCTTTTTCAGTATGCCTGATTAAAGAGACCCACGGCGAATAATCCGTTTCAACACCATCGGCAAAGGCCGTCTGAAACCTTTGCCGATCTGACAATTTTAATAACAGGAGCTTCATAAATGTACACGAGAATCATGGAAGTCAGCCCTTGGACACTGCGTTCGACAAAACTGGAAAAAGAGCACAAACGGTTGCAAGAAAGCCTGACCAGCTTGGGCAACGGCTATATGGGTATGCGCGGCAGCTTTGAGGAAACCTACTCCGCCGACAGCCACTTGGGCACCTACATCGCCGGCGTGTGGTTCCCCGACAAAACCCGCGTCGGCTGGTGGAAAAACGGCTATCCCAAATATTTCGGCAAAGCCATCAACGCGCTCAATTTCAGCAAAGTCAAAATCTTTGTCGACGGGCAGGAAGTGGACTTGGCGAAAAACGGCGTTGCCGGCTTCTCCGTCGAACTCGATATGCAGCACGGCGTGTTGCGCCGCTCGTTCACCGTATTCGGCGTGCGTTTCGATGTGTGCAAATTCCTGTCCGTCGCGCAAAAAGAGCTGGCGGTCATCCGCTGGGAAGCCGTATCCGTTGACGGTAAAACCCACCAAGTCCGCATCGATTCCATCATCGACGCCGACGTGAAAAACGAAGACTCCAACTACGAAGAAAAATTCTGGCAGGTATTGGACAAAGGCGTTTCAGACGGCCTCTCATACATTGCCACCCAAACCGTCGCCAATCCTTTCGGCGTGGAACAATTCATCGTCAACGCCGAGCAAACCTTCTCCGGTAGCTTCAAAGCCCTCGGCGGCAGCCAAACCGACCGGCAGGTCTCCAATTCTTTCGAAGCCGAAGTCGGCGGCACGCCTGAAACCTTTGAAAAACGCGTAATTGTTACCACCAGCCGCGATTATCAGGGCTTGGAAGCAGTGAAAGCCGCAGGCCGCGCCTTGTCGGAAAAAATTGCAGGCGTTGAGTTTGAAACCTTGCTGGACGCACACAAAGCAGGCTGGCTGCACCGTTGGGAAATCGCCGACGTGGTTATCGAAGGCAGCGACGAAGCGCAGCAGGGCATCCGCTTCAACCTGTTCCAACTGTTCTCCACCTACTACGGCGAAGACGCGCGCCTGAACATAGGCCCGAAAGGCTTTACCGGCGAAAAATACGGCGGCGCGACCTATTGGGACACCGAAGCCTACGCCGTGCCGCTCTACCTCGCACTGGCGGAACCCGAAGTTACCCGCAACCTGCTGCAATACCGCCGCAACCAACTGCCGCAGGCGCAACACAACGCGCGCGAACAGGGTTTGGCGGGCGCGCTCTATCCGATGGTAACGTTTACGGGTATCGAGTGCCATAACGAATGGGAAATCACCTTCGAAGAAATCCACCGCAACGGCGCGATTCCTTACGCCATCTACAACTACACCAACTACACCGGCGATGAAAGCTATCTTGCCAAAGAAGGCTTGGAAGTTTTGGTCGAAGTATCCCGCTTCTGGGCGGACCGCGTCCATTTCTCCAAACGCAACGGCAAATACATGATTCACGGCGTAACCGGCCCGAACGAATACGAAAACAACATCAACAACAACTGGTACACCAACACCCTCGCCGCATGGGTATTGGACTACACCCGTGAAGCCTTGGCGAAATATCCGCGCCCCGATTTGAACGTGAGTGCCGCCGAGTTGGAAAAATGGGCGGACATCAGCGCGAATATGTACCGTCCGCATGACGAAGAACTCGGCGTATTCGTACAGCACGACGGCTTCCTCGACAAAGACATCCGCCCCGTGTCCGCGCTTTCGTCCGACGATTTGCCGCTCAACCAGAAATGGTCGTGGGACAAAATCCTGCGTTCGCCTTTCATCAAACAGGCGGACGTATTGCAAGGCATCTATTTCTTCGGCGACCGTTTCAACATGGACGAAAAACGCCGCAACTTCGACTTCTACGAACCGATGACCGTGCACGAAAGCTCGTTGTCGCCGTGTATCCACGCCATCCTTGCCGCCGAACTGGGCAAAGAAGAAAAAGCCGTGGAAATGTACCAGCGCACCGCCCGCCTGGACTTGGACAACTACAACAACGATACCGAAGACGGCCTGCACATCACTTCCATGACCGGCTCGTGGCTCGCCATCGTCCAAGGTTTCGCCCAAATGAAAACTTGGGGCGGCAAACTCAGCTTCGCACCGTTCCTGCCGAGTGCGTGGACAGGCTATGCCTTCCACATCAACTACCGCGGCCGTCTGATTAAAGTCGCCGTCGGCAAAGAAAACGTCGTCTTCACCCTACTCAAAGGCGAACCGCTCGATTTGCAGGTGTACGGCAAAGACATCACGCTCAACGGCAGCCACACCGTCGCGTTGGAAAAATAAGGAGGGCGCAAAATGACTTTTACCGCAGTCCTATTTGACCTCGACGGCGTCATCACCGACACCGCCGAATACCACTACCGCGCATGGAAAAAGCTCGCCGAAGAACTGGGCATCAGCATCGACCGCAAGTTTAACGAGCAGCTCAAAGGCGTGTCGCGCGACGATTCGCTCAAACGCATCCTCGCACACGGCGGCAAAACCGTCAGCGAAGCCGAGTTCGCCGAACTGACCAGCCGCAAAAACGACAACTACGTCGAAATGATTCAGGCAGTCAAACCCGAAGACGTGTACCCCGGCATTTTGCCGCTGCTGGAGGCATTGAGGGCAAACGGCAAAAAAATCGCCCTCGCGTCCGCCAGTAAAAACGGCCCGTTCCTGCTGAAACGCATGGGGCTGACCCACTTCTTCGACGCCGTCGCCGACCCTGCCGCCGTCGCGCATTCCAAACCCGCCCCCGACATCTTCCTCGCCGCCGCCGAGGGCGTGGGCGCGGACATCCGCCAATGCATCGGCATTGAAGACGCCGCCGCCGGCGTAGCCGCCATCAAAGCCGCCGGCGCCTTGCCCATTGGCGTGGGCAAAGCCGAAGACTTAGGCAGCGACATCGCGCTGGTGTCCGATACCGCCGAGCTGACCTACGCCTATCTGCAAAGCGTGTGGAAACAGTCAGGCAGATAAAATATTAAGGAAGTAAAAAGGCCGTCTGAAAAATATTTCAGACGGCCTTTTTACTTTTAGAACAGAGTGATAACCCAACCTACTCAACCCTAAAAACTGAATACCAACTTTCAACCATGCTATTCAAATTTATTTAAACGATTTTCTCTGGCCTGCCAACCTTAACAATCACTATTGAAATGCGCGCCGATGTTTTGCCGCCTTGCGTATGCAGCTTGGGCAACGGCGAGGCTGCATTCGAGCAAGTTGCGGTCTTCGTATTCGGACGCGGTGCGCGGCTCAGCTTGGTTTTGTTTCCAAAGCCGTAGTTGGGCGATGGCACGGCGCAGGCCGGTATCGTTGCGGAGGATGCCCAGATGGCGTTGGTTGAATGCTTGCAGGACGGGGCGGCTGAATGTGTTTTGGAGGTCGTCTGAAAAGATGTCTGCTTCGGCGGAGAGGTTTTCAGACGACCTTTGGGACGGCGCGGTTTGGAATGCTTGTCCGTCCGCGATGATTTGGGCGGCAAGCCTGGCGGTCACGACGCATTCGAGCAGGGAATTACTGGCGAGGCGGTTGGCTCCGTGCAAGCCGGTGCAGGCGGTTTCACCTAAGGCATAGAGCTGCGGCAGGGAGGTTCTGCCGCAAGGGTCGGTTTGGATGCCGCCGCAGGTATAGTGTTGCACGGGGCGGACGGGGATGGCTTGGCGCGTGATGTCCAAGCCACATTGGGACAGGCAGTGCCGATGGATGGACGGGAAATGCCGGCGGACGAATGCTGCGGGTTGATGGCTGATGTCGAGCGAGACAAAGTCTTGCGTTTGTTTGGCGATTTCGGCAGCGATGGCGCGGGCAACAACGTCGCGCGGCGCGAGTTCGGCGCGGCGGTCGTAATGTGGCATAAACCGTTCGCCCGCTTGGTTGGTCAGGATGCCGCCTTCGCCGCGCACGGCTTCGGAAATCAGGAAGGTGCGGCCGTTTTCAGACGGCCTTGCCAAGCCTGTGGGGTGGAATTGGATAAATTCGAGGTTTTCGACTGCGCAGCCTGCGCGTATCGCCATAGCGATGGCGTCGCCTGTGCATTCGGGCGGCGTGGTGGTGGCGGCATAAATCTGTCCCAAGCCGCCGCCTGCGAGTACGGTATGGCTGGCGCGGATGCGGTGGGTTTCTTGCGTTCGGCGGTCGAGGACGGTCAGTCCGCACGCTGCGCCTGATTCGGTTTGGATGTCCAACGCCATCTGCCGCTCGCAAACTCGGATGTTCGGGCGGCGGCGTATTTGGGCAATCAGGCTCTGCATGACGGCTTCGCCCGTGTAGTCGGCGACGTGGGCGATTCGGCGGCAGGTGTGCCCGCCTTCGCGCGTCAGGTGCAAGTCGTTATTATTTTGGTCGAACGCTACGCCCTGCGTCAACAGCCATTCGATTGCCGGTTTGCCCTGCGACAGGATGGTGTGGACGGCGGCTTCGTCGCACAAACCCGCGCCCGCTTCCAAAGTATCGGCGACGTGTTTTTCGATGTCGTCCTCTCCCGACCACGCCGCCGCAATCCCGCCTTGCGCATGACGGCTGGCGGTGTCGTCCAGCCGGTTTTTGCACAAAATGACGATGCGGAACGATTCAGGCAGCGACAGGGCGAGCGTCAGTGCCGCCAGCCCGTTTCCGGCAATCAATACGTCGCAATCGGTTTGCATGGTGTTGTCCTTGTTTGAGAGATCGTCTGAAACGGCAATACGGACGGCAAATCAGGCGGGGCCCATGCCGTTGAACACATCCCCGCGTTTGAGTCCTGCCGCGAAGTCGAGCATACGCTGCAAAGGCAGTTTGGCGGCTTCGCCCAGCTTCCTGTCCAACAGGATTTCGTTACGTCCGCTTGTCAGGGCGTATTTGATACCACCCAGCGAATTCATCGCCATCCAAGGGCAGAACGCGCAGCTTTTGCAGCTTCCGCCGTTGCCCGCCGTCGGTGCGGCGATAAATTCTTTGTCGGGCGCCTGCTTTTGCATTTCGTGCAGGATGCCCAAATCGGTCGCCACGATGAATTTTTTTTCAGGGCGCGATACGGCGGCTTTGAGCAGTTTGCTGGTCGAGCCGACCACGTCGCCCAGTTCGATGACGCTTTGCGGCGATTCGGGATGAACCAGCACCACAGCGTCGGGATGCTCCGCCTTCAACGCCGCCAGCTCCTGCCCTTTGAATTCGTTATGGACGATGCACGAACCCTGCCACAACAGCATATCCGCGCCCGTTTCGCGGCGGATGTAGTCGCCGAGGTGGCGGTCGGGCCCCCAAATCAGCTTCTCGCCGCGCGATTTCAGATACGACACGATTTCCAACGCCACCGAAGACGTGACCACCCAGTCGGCACGCGCTTTCACGGCGGCGGAAGTGTTGGCGTACACTACGACTGTGCGGTCGGGGTGTTGGTCGCAAAACGCCGAAAACGCCTCTTCCGGGCAACCCAAATCCAAAGAACATTCTGCTTCCAAATCAGGCATCAGCACCGTTTTTTCAGGGCAGAGGATTTTCGCGCTCTCGCCCATGAAGCGCACACCCGCCACCACCAGCGTACCGGCTTCGTGTTCCGCGCCGAAGCGCGCCATCTCCAACGAATCGCCCACGCATCCGCCCGTTTCCAAAGCCAAATCCTGAATCAGCGGATCGACGTAATAATGCGCCACCAAGACCGCGTTTTTCTCCTTCAGTAAAGCCTTGATTTCATCTTTCAGACGGCCTGCCGTTTCGCGGTCGGGCGTGTCGGCAACCTTCGCCCACGCCTGACGGATTTGGCAGGCGGAAGTCGGCGTCTGAATGAGGGGCATATCGTAATCGAACGAGCGGCGGGCGGCGGTTTGCATGATGTTTCCTTGTGGCTGTTTTTCAGACGGCATAAAGGTTTGCCGTCTATGTTTCAAATAGTTTTTATATTATGCTCAACTTGAGTATAATATGCAAGGTCGTCTGAAAACCGCTTTGGTTTACAATAAGGTTTTCTCTTGAATGAAAGCCACGCATGGATGCCTACCCCGAAGCCGAAGCCCCGCCGCAAAGCATCGTCGAGCTGGTTCCCGTATTGATTGCCGTTACCGACGGCGGCCTGCGGGTATTAACCGTCGCCCAAGGCACGCTCCTGCCCAACGGCCCGCTCTCCCCTCTGCGCAATTCTCTGCAGGCGGGCGTGAAGCTGTGGGTTGCCAAGCAGACTTCGCAGCCTATGGGCTATGTGGAACAGCTTTACACCTTTGTCGATACCCACCGCCGCAACGAACACGGCATGCCCGTCTTGTACGTCAGCTATTTGGGGCTGGTGCGCGAGGCAGCCGACAGCATCCTGCACCCGGATGCGAAATGGCAGGACTGCTACGACTATTTCCCGTGGGAAGACTTGCGCACCGACGGCGGGCAGCGCGACGCCGTCGTCAGCCGCCTGCGCATTTGGGCAAACTCGGCGGACACGGAGGAAGTCCGCCAAAAGCGGCTCAAGCGCATTCATTTGTGTTGGGGCGTCGAACCGGAAAACTGGTCGGAAGAATACGTTTTGCAACGCTATGAAATGCTGTATGAAAGCGGCCTGATAGCGGAAGCCGCCGAGCCGCAGGCAAACTTCGACTTCGCGCTCACGGGGCAGCCCATGCGCCACGACCACCGCCGCGTACTGGCGACCGCCCTGTCCCGCCTGCGCGCCAAAATCAAATACCGCCCCGTGATTTTCGAGCTGATGCCGCCCGAATTCACGCTGCTGCAACTGCAAAACAGCGTCGAAGCCATCAGCGGCAGATTGCTGCACAAGCAAAACTTCCGCCGCCAGATTCAGCAGCAAAACCTCATCGAGCCGTCGGATACCGGCGTATCGGGCAGCAAAGGCCGTCCCGCACAGCTTTACCGCTTCCGCGACGACGTCCTGCCCGATCGGTTGATTTCGGACATCGGACTGCCGCTGGGCAGCCGTTAGCCCGTTTTCAGACGACCTATAGTGGATTAACAAAAATCAGGACAAGGCGACGAAGCCGCAGACAGTACAGATAGTACGGAACCGATTCACTTGGTGCTTGAACACTTTACCAGGAACTATGGAAGTTTTAAAAAAGATTGGCACCACAGGCAACTCAGCCACAGGCAAACTTTTTCCAGATTTACCTCGCACAAATAAGGGATGGACTGAAAAAACACAAGTGCAATTCAAGCTTGAAGGCCAAGGAAAACCACATGTGAATAAAGGAAAAGGGGTAGTCAATACAGGGCTGGGGAAATCTGGCGGCAAAGAAGCTTTTGAGAAACAGATTATTTATTTTGAAAAAATTGGAGACGTAAAATGAGTTATTTGATTTTGGATGATGATATGTATTTAATCTATGATTTTAAAAAAGTCATGAAAAGAGAAAAAGAATTTATTGAAAAGACAAGATTATTATCATTAAATGACGAAAGTATCTTTGGCATCAAAAAAGACAAAGGCTTATTTGCATCAGAGGAATGGTGGAGTAATATTGATTCCGGACAGATTATCACCAGAAGCGTTTCCGGAGTGATATCGTCAATATATGAAGCGGGAATGGAACGAAGAAATATACCGAATAGTTTTAGTTTTATAGATGGTGAAGGCATCGTAAGGAATGAAAGTATGTATATGATGAATAAATCCGACAGACATTTATTTTGTGAAGGGAAGAAAATCGTCATTTTTTATGCATATAATGAACTAAAAAAATCAAATCAAAGAAAAGGAGACGTAATTGATTTGGAAAACAACTATGTTGAGCAAGTCATTGAAATGGCAATTTCAAAATAATCAGATGACGCCGGAGAGAATTGTTCTCTTTGAGCTAAGGCGAGGCAACGCCGTACTGGTTTTTGTTAATCCACTATAAAATGAAGTTTTGCCCCATCGGTGCAACATCAATCTTTTTCAACAAAGGAAACCCCATGCCGTCTGAAAACACCCTCTTTCCCCTGCCCGACACCCTGTTGCACCCCATGGTGGAACAAGCCTTGAGCGAAGACTTGGGCAGGCGTGGCGACATTACGTCCGCTGCTGTCATCACGCCCGATAAAACCGCCAAACTTTTCCTGATCAGCCGCGAAGACGGTGTTATCGCCGGTATGGACTTGGCGCGCCTCGCCTTTCAGACGATGGATCCGTGCGTCCGCTTCCAAGCTGAAATCCACGACGGACAAGCCGTCCGCGCAGGTCAGACGCTTGCCGCCGTCGAAGGCAACGCCCGCGCGCTGCTCGCCGCCGAACGCACCGCGCTCAACTACCTTACGCACTTAAGCGGCATCGCCACCGCCACCGCGCGTGCCGTTGCCGAAGTCGCCGAATACGGTACAGACATCGTGTGCAGCCGCAAAACCATCCCCCTGCTGCGCGTCCTGCAAAAATACGCCGTCAGGGCAGGCGGCGGCGTGAACCACCGCATGGGTTTGGACGACGCCGTACTCATCAAAGACAACCACCTCGCCTATTGCGGCAGCATCGCCCAAGCAGTTCGTCAGGCAAAACAGGCAGTCGGACCGTTGACCTGTGTAGAAATCGAAGTGGACACGTTGGCACAACTGGACGAAGCCATCGCAGCGGGCGCGGAACGGATTTTGCTGGACAACATGGACGACGAAACCCTGAAAGAAGCGGCAAACCGCTGCCACACGCAAACCGCACACCCCCACACCGTCTATTGCGAAGCATCGGGTGGCATCGGCTTCGACCGACTGAAGCGCGTGGCACAAACCGGCGTGGACGGCATCGCCCTCGGCTATCTGACCCACAGCAGCCGCTCGTTGGACATCGGTTTGGATTTCGTGGCGTGAGTTTTAAGGTGCGGGCGGCTGTCTGATATGTCAGGCGATGAACTGCTTAAGCGTAATCCGGTTATTGCCTCAGGGAGGAAATGCCGTCTGAAATATTCTTCAGACGGCATTTTTCGTGAAGGTCGTGATGCTTTAGAAAAAACAGCATTTCAGGCAGGCGCGATTTAGGCATTTCGGCATTGGAACCATTTGATGAACGGTAGCCGAAAGATACTTCATCAACGGAGCGGTCAGCCGGAACACCTATCCAATGTATCTATATCTGCCCATATCGCCACCGCGTCTTTCACTACCGCCGGCAACGTTAAAGCCATATCGGTATGTATCTGGTTTTCCTTGTCGAGGATGCGGTGCATCGTCAGGAAGGCACGACCGATACGCATCTTGCCCGTATCGTCGTCGGCGATGATGAAATGCAGAACCGGATGTTGGCGTTGGACAGTCTGTCGCGCAGAACGACCTTGATTCACGGAAAATATCCATAATGGTTTTCTTAAAAAATACGGATGATTCCGTTCGGCGGCAGGGTAGGGAGCAGGGTAGGGGCGGAGGTTTTATGCCGTCTGAAAGCCTGTCTTTACGCTTGTTTGCAAAAATAGTGGGAAAAGGAACATACAATCCTGTACAATTAGCTATAAATAATTGATTTATAATATAATTTATAAAGATAATCAAAATCATCCATATCTGCCGCCCGTCAATCCGCTTGGCGGGCGGAAAAGGTTTTAGGAATACCGATGAACACAATACCGCTCCACACCATACTCAAACTTATGGCGCATCCCGAACGTATGGCGATACTGATCCAACTGTTGGACAGCGAACGCAATATCGTCGAACTGGCAAAATCCTTATCCCTGTCGGCTACCGCAGTTTCCAACCATTTGAACCGCCTGCGCGTGGAAGGTTTAGTCGATTTTACGCGTTACCACCGCATTATCGAATACCGCCTGGTTTCCGAAGAAGCGGCGGCGATTCTGCACACGGTTCGCGATTTGGAAAACAAACGCGTGGCATAGTGTTAGAATCCTTTCCTTTTGCCGTCTGAACGTTTCAGACAGCATTTTTCGGAAATGTTATGAAAATCACCACTTGGAACGTCAATTCGCTCAATGTGCGGCTGCCGCAGGTGCAAAACCTGCTTGCCGATAATCCGCCGGATGTCCTTGTTTTACAGGAACTCAAACTCGATCAGGACAAGTTTCCCGCCGCCGCCTTGCAGATGATGGGCTGGCACTGTGTTTGGAGCGGGCAGAAAACCTACAACGGCGTGGCAATTGTCAGCCGCAGCGCGCCGGAAGACGTGTATATCGGGCTGCCCGCGCTGCCGGACGATCCGCAACGCCGCGTGATTGCGGCAACCGTCGGCGGCGTGCGCGTCATCAATGTCTATTGCGTCAACGGCGAGGCTTTGGACAGCCCCAAATTCAAATATAAGGAACAGTGGTTTGCCGCATTGACGGAGTTTGTCCGCGATGAAATGACCCGCTACGGCAAACTGGTGCTGCTGGGTGATTTCAATATCGCGCCTGCCGATGCGGACTGTTACGACCCTGAAAAATGGTATGAAAAAATCCACTGTTCGTCCGTCGAACGGCAGTGGTTCAAAAACCTGCTGGATTTGGGACTGACCGACAGCCTGCGCCAAGTCCATCCCGAAGGCGCGTTCTATACTTGGTTCGACTATCGCGGCGCGATGTTCCAACGCAAACTGGGCCTGCGTATCGATCATATTTTGGTGTCGCCTGCGATGGCGGAGGCGTTGAAGGATGTCCGCGTCGATTTGGATACGCGCGCGCTGGAGCGTCCGAGCGACCACGCGCCCGTGTGTGCGGAATTCGATTGGTAGGATGAAAGGCAGATGCCGTCTGAAACCGTTTTCGGGTTTCAGACGGCATCTTTGTTTGAAGGTTCAAACCGTGTATCGGTAAAGCGCAATCATCAGCGGCATGGTGATAACGCACAGCAGGGTAGTGATGCCGTAAATCGCGCTTGCCTTGCGTGCGTCGTTGCCGTGCACGACCGCCATTTGCGTGATGGTTGCCGCCGATGGGCTGATGGTGGCGAGAAAGCTGATGAGGACGACGGTTTCGGACAGGGCGTTGAGGTGTGCCAGCCCCGACAGTTTGACGACGGCAAGCAGTATCAGCGGAATCAGAATCAGCCGCAGGAATGCCACGGCATACAGCCTTGCCGAACACAAAAGCGCGTGCGGCGGCACGGAGGCAATCAGCATTCCGGCAACAATCATGGCAACCGGCCCGATCATGCTGCCGACGGCGGCGAGGGTGTTGTCCATCAGGCGGGGCAGTTTGATTTGGAAGGCAAACATCAGCAGTCCGGTAAAAATGCAGAGGATGTTGATGTTGGTCAGGATGGTTTTCCATGAAAGTCTGACGTTGCCCGAGACCAGCAGGCGCAGGTGCGTCCAAAACAGGACGGTTTGCACGATGATGAAGCCGCCGGTGTAGATGACCCACTCCGAACCGAAAACGGACATGACCAGCGGAATAATCAGGTTGCCCGAATTGCTGTACACCATCGCGGCGTGTTCCAGACTGTCGAGCCTGAGCAGCTTTTTCAGGATTTTGCCGATGGCAATCAGCAGGATGTGGAAGATGACGGCGAGCTTGACTGAAAGCAGCAGGCCTTGTGCCACTTCGGGCGTGTAGCCGATTTGGAAGGTGTGCAGCATTACCGACGGACTGATGAGGTAGAGGGCGATGACCGACAGCGGATAGCTGTTTTCCGATTTGAGCAGCCCCGATTTCACCAAACCGATGCCCATAAAAACAATCAGTGTCAGTTCGGCGATTTTGCCTGCAAGGAGCAGGGCGGTATCCATAGAATCACCGTGTCAGAAAAAAGGGAAAGATTGTACGCCTGCGGGCGCAAATACGGAAATGCCGTCTGAAAAGCATTCAGACGGCATTGGCGTTGCAGGGCGCGTTATATGTGCCGTGCGGCGTTGACGGCACGTTGGTCGGGGTTGATGAGGATTTCGACGCGGCGGTTTTGCGCGCGGCCTTCAGCCGTAGCGTTGGACGCGACCGGTATATGCGAGCCGTAGCCGTAAACCGTCAGGCGCGAAGCCGCCACGCCGCGCGTCTGCAGATAGTAGGCAACCGCTTGGGCGCGGTGTTGCGAAAGCGGATTGTTGACGGCATCGGAACCCGTGTTGTCGGTGTGCCCGTTGATGGTCAGCGTCGTGTCGGGATACTGCACCAGCGTCTGTGCGGCAGTATTCAGCGCAAATTGCGCATTGTCGCTTAAAACTGCGCTGCCGGTGGCAAAGGTAACGTTTTCAGGCATCACCAGCTTGATTTGGTTGCCTTGGCGTTGGATTTCGATTTGCGTGCCGGCGAGGTTTTGGCGCAAACGCTGCTCTTGGTAGTCCATATAGCCGCCCACGCCCGCGCCGATTGCGCCGCAGGCAAGCGCGGAATTGCGTGCGCCTTTGCCGCTGTGGGTCAGTGCGCCGACGATGCCGCACACTGCCGCGCCGCCCAAACCGTACATGGCGGATTTGCTTGGGGACTGCTGTCCGGTTACAGGGTCGGCAACGCAGCCGGAAAGCGTGAGTGCGGATGCGGTCAGCACGACGGTAAAGGGTTTGAAGAAAGTCATGGTGTTTCCTTCCGTGTATATGTCAAACCGTACAACTATAAACAATCATGCCGTCCAAATAAGCGGCGTTAACCTGAAATTACCCGATTTTTCCCGAAACAACACCGGTTTGTCGGTATTTGCGCCGAAACCGCCGCCATATCCACAAAAAACGGACCTTGACATCGTAACCGACCGAGCCAGCACCCAGTATCAGCAATACCGCCGAAACGGGCAGGGCGAAGTGGTGTCCGATTTTATGGTAGCCCCACGCACCGATGATGCCGCCGAGCAGAAAGGCCTGCATCATGCCGCTGAGCAGCCACATTTTGGGTTTGTTGACGCGGACGTGCGGCAGGCGGGGATGGTGGGTTTTGGAGTAATACAGGGCGCGTGAGATTTCGATGCCCAAGTCGGTCGCCGTACCCGTCATGTGGGTAGAGCGGATGGCGCCGCCCGATAAAAGCGTCATGACTGTGTTGTGCATCCCCATGATGAAGCAGAGCAAGAACAGCGCGAGGGAAGGGAAGACCAAGCCTCCGTCCGTATCCCATTGCAGCGCGGTAATGCCAAACAGGCCGAAAACCAGCAGGTAAACCGCTTCCAGCCACATCGACAACCCGTAGCTGCCCCGAAAGCGCATTTGCTGCGTCCATAAAATCACCCAGCCCGAATGTGCCGCACCCGCGATGAAACACAACACGCTGACCATCGCCACCGCTGCCGCCGTCCATTGCTTCAGATAAACCATATCCGCCAGCAGCGACATCGAACCGGTAACGTGCGAGGTATAGCGCGCAAACGCAAAAAAACCGCCGGCATTGATTGCGCCTGCCAGCAGCGACATGATGTAGCCCAATCGGCGGAAACGCGCATCGGAGATATGGTGTTCGTGCAGATAGGGGCGGTCTGCCTGCCAAAACGGCGGGATGTGGTGGCGGCTGTGGCGGGCGTGTTTGGCGTGGTGGTCGGATTCGGTCATAATAATGGGCAGACGGTTCGGAAAGCATGTTCAAGAACCGCATTTTATAGCGAAAACAATCTAGGGGCGAACTTCACAAGTTTTTGAAAAGAGCGTACATTGAATCTGTTTCCGAGGAGGGTAGAACACCATGCGCCGATACATCGCGGCGGCCGCCGCAATACTCATACTGACTGCCTGCGCCACACCCGAACAGCAGGCGGCATACCGTCAGGCACAGCAACGCTATGAACAGGACTTGCAAGTCGCCCTTGCAGCGCAATGCGACCGCGAGGCCGCACAGCTTATCCGCCGTCAGTTCGATTCAGGATATGCGCCCATGCCCGATGCCGAAAGACAGATATTTAAAACACGCTATACCGAAAAGCTTTCCGATCCCATGTTCCAAGCCTGTTACAAAATGGCGTGGCAGAACTACATCTCGCAACAGCAGCTGAAAGAAGTACGCCTGTCGCGCTATTACGACGATTGGGGCTATCCGTTTTACCGTCCTTGGTGGTAGTCAGAAGCGGCGGCATATGCCGTCTGAACGCGCCTACTGTCTATAAACTGCAATACCGTTTACAATGACCGCCTGTTTCACCACATACCCGAACGCAACAATGAGAATCAGGCTGGGGCGGCACAACGCGCCCGACTTTCCGCACGGGGCCGCCGTAACCATAGGCAATTTCGACGGCGTACACCTTGGACACAAACACATCCTCCAAAAACTCCGCCTCGAAGCCGATACGCGCGGATTACCCGTCGTTGCCGTTATCTTCGAACCCCAACCCAAAGAATTTTTCGCACTCCGCACCGGCAGGATGCCGCCGTGTCGGATCAGCCCCCTGCGTACCAAACTGGAATTGCTGGAAGGGACGGGCTGCGTCGATGCCGTCTGGGTTTTGCGTTTCGATCAAAATTTTTCCGAAATATCCGCGCAAGCATTTATCGACCGCCTGCTGCGTCAAACCTTGAATACGCGTTATTTGCTCGTCGGCGACGATTTCCGTTTCGGTGCGGGGCGGGAAGGCTGTTTTGAACTTTTGGCACAACAGCCCGATATGCAGACCGAGCGCACGCCTTCCGTCATCGTCGAAGACATTCGCACCAGCAGTACCGCCGTGCGACAAGCCCTTTCAGACGGCAACCTTGCCTATGCGAAAAAACTTTTGGGACACGACTATGTTTTGGGGGGCAGGGTGGTGCACGGCAGAAAACTCGGACGCACTCTAAACGCCCCGACCGCCAATATCCGCCTGCCCCGCCACCGTTATGCCCTCGGCGGCGTGTTTGTCGTCGAAGCGGACGGCGTGTTCGGCACGCGGCGCGGCGTGGCGAGCTTCGGCTTCAATCCCACTGTTGATAGCGGCTGTTCTCAAAAGCTTGAAGTCCACCTGTTCGACTTTCAAGGCGACCTGTACGGACAAGGGCTGAACGTCCGCTTCCTGCACAAACTGCGCGATGAGGAAAAGTTTGACGGTATGGAAGAACTGAAAAGGCAGATTGAAGCCGATATGGAAGCCGCAAGGCGTTGGTAGAAAAATCTTATACAAACCATCCGATTGGGCTACAATCAACCTTTTAACTGTTCGGACGGCACAGGGTTTTCCCGTTGTGAAATACTATTTGGGGCGCAATGCCGTCTGAAACCGAAATATTGTAACAATAGAGATTAAAAAATGACCGATTACAGTAAAACCGTCAACCTGCTCGAAAGTCCGTTTCCGATGCGCGGCAATCTTGCCAAGCGCGAGCCTGCATGGCTGAAAAGCTGGTACGAGCAAAAACGCTACCAAAAACTGCGCGAAATCGCCAAAGGCCGTCCGAAATTCATCCTGCACGACGGCCCTCCGTATGCCAACGGCGACATCCACATCGGTCATGCCGTCAATAAAATTCTCAAAGACATCATTATCCGCAGCAAAACCCAAGCCGGTTTTGACGCGCCTTATGTACCGGGTTGGGACTGCCACGGTTTGCCTATCGAAGTGATGGTAGAAAAGCTGCACGGCAAAGATATGCCCAAAGCGCGTTTCCGCGAATTGTGCCGCGAATATGCCGCCGAACAGGTTGCCCGTCAGAAAAAAGATTTTATCCGCTTGGGCGTGTTGGGCGATTGGGACAAGCCCTACCTGACGATGGATTTCAAAACAGAAGCCGATACCGTGCGTATGCTCGGCGAAATCTACAAATCGGGCTATCTCTACCGCGGTGCGAAACCGGTTCAGTTCTGCTTGGACTGCGGCTCTTCGCTGGCGGAAGCGGAAGTGGAATACAAAGACAAAGTATCGCCTGCGATTGACGTTGCCTATCCGTTTAAAGACACCGCCGCGCTTGCCGCCGCATTCGGTTTGGCAGGTATCGAAGGCAAAGCGTTTGCCGTTATCTGGACAACCACGCCTTGGACGCTGCCCGCAAGCCAAGCCGTGTCTGCGGGTGCAGACGTGGTGTATCAACTGATTGATACGCCCAAAGGCAAATTGGTGTTGGCTAAAGATTTGGCAGAAGACGCGCTCAAACGTTACGGTTTTTCAGACGGCATTGCTATTCTTGCCGAAACCACCGGCGACAAGCTGGAAAACCTGCACATGAACCATCCGTTCCTCGAACGCGATATTCCCATGCTCAACGGCGACCACGTTACTACCGATGCCGGTACGGGCTTGGTGCACACCGCCCCCGCGCACGGTTTGGAAGACTACGCCGTCTGCAATAAATACGGCATCGAGCTTTACAACCCCGTCAACGCCGAAGGCCAATACATCATCGAAACGCCGCGTGTTGCCGGTATGCGCGTTTGGGAAGCCAATCCCGTCATCCTGCAATGGCTGGAAGAAACCGGCAACCTCTTGGCAAACGGCAAAATCGAACACAGCTACGCCCACTGCTGGCGGCACAAAACGCCACTGATTTACCGCGCGACGGGTCAGTGGTTTGTCGGTATGGACAAAGCCGGTGCCGACGGCAAAACCCTGCGCGACAAAGCCATCAAGGCCGTGGACGACACCGAGTTTTTCCCGTCTTGGGGGCGCGCGCGTTTGGAAGCGATGATCGAAGGCCGCCCCGACTGGGTGGTTTCGCGCCAACGCTATTGGGGCACGCCGATGACTTTCTTCGTTCACAAAGAAACGGGCGAACTGCACCCGAACTCTGCCGAGCTTTTGAAAAAAGTTGCCCTGAAAATCGAAGAAAAAGGCATCGAGGCTTGGTTCTCCCTCGATAAGGGCGAATTGTTGAGCGCGGAAGATTGCGAAAATTACGACAAACTTTCCGACACGATGGACGTATGGTTCGATTCCGGTTCGACCCATTATTCCGTTTTGAAACAACGCGAAGAATTGGAATGGCCGGCGGATTTGTATTTGGAAGGCAGCGACCAGCACCGGGGCTGGTTCCAGTCGTCCATGCTAACCGGCTGCGCCTCTTCGATGGGTCGCGCGCCTTACAAACAGCTGCTGACCCACGGTTTCGTGGTGGACCAAAACGGGCGCAAAATGTCGAAATCCATCGGCAACGTCGTCGCTCCGCAAGAAGTGTATAACGAGTTCGGCGCGGACATTTTGCGCCTGTGGGCGGCATCCACCGATTACAGCGGCGAATTGGCGATTTCCAAAGAAATCCTCAAGCGCGTAACCGAAAGCTACCGCCGTATCCGCAATACCTTGAGCTTTTTGTTTGCCAACTTGAGCGACTTTAATCCGATTGAAGATGCCGTGCAACAGGCGGATATGGTGGAAATCGACCGCTACGCCCTGGTATTGGCGAGGCGGCTGCAAGAACGCGTTGCCGGTGATTTTTATCCGCGTTATGCCTTCCACTTTGCCGTGAAAGAAATGGTTTCTTTCTGCTCGGAAGACTTGGGCGCGTTCTACCTCGACATCCTGAAAGACCGCCTCTACACCACCAAAGCCGACAGCCACGCCCGCCGCAGCGCGCAAACCGCCTTGTACCACATCACGCGCAGCCTGGTTCTCTTGATTGCACCGATTTTGTGCTTCACCGGCGAAGAAGCATGGGACATCATCGGTGGCGGCGAAGAAGACAGCGTCCTCTTCCATACTTGGCACGAGTTCCCGACCATCAACGAAAAAGCCGAAGCCGAACTGGTGAAAAAATGGACGGCAATCCGCGAAGCGCGCGAAGCCGTAACCGCCGCCATCGAGCCTTTGCGCGCCGACAAGACCGTCGGTTCGTCCTTGCAGGCGGAAGCCGAAATCACCGCGCCGGAAGAAATGGCCGGCTATCTGAACGCTTTGGGCGAAGAATTGCGCTTTGCCCTGCTGGTGTCTAAAGCCGAAGTTAAAACCGGCGACGCGCTTGCCGTAACCGCCAAAGCCAGCGACGGCGAAAAATGCGAACGCTGCTGGCACTACACACGCGATGTGGGCGCGGTTGCAGGCTATGAAACCGTCTGCAAACGCTGTGCGGAGAATGTCGGCGGAGAAGGTGAAACGCGCCATTACGCCTGACAAAGTTTGAGCAAATGCCGTCTGAAACCGCCAAACAGCATTTCAGACGGCATTTTTTGCGCCGCGATTTGTCTTCATAACGGCGTAGGGGTTTCAAGATTACGGTGTTGTCGGGAATGATGGTTCGGGTATTTCCCTGCGCCTGTAAACGGCAAGTGCATCAAAAATGCCGTCTGAAGGTTCAGACGGCATCGGTGTCGGGGAATCAGCGGGCTGTAGGGTGGGCTTCAGCCCGCCATTTTCATCAATCCAACATTTCTACCGTTTTCATTGAATCCATCGAATCCGCCCCTTTCGACAACCCAGCCCTACGCAACTGAACCGTCATTCCCACGAAAGTGGGAATCTAGAACGCGGGGTTTCAGTCATTTCCGATAGATTCCCGCCGCGTCAGGGGTCTGGATTCCCGCCTGCGCGGGAATGATGGGTTTCGAGAATGTTTTTTGGGGATTCGGCGGTTTTGGTTTTCGGTGGGAAAGGGGGATTTGCGGGATGGGTAACATTGACGGAATTATTGGAAACGGTGGAATCTTTGAAATTGGCGGAGTTGGTGGGCTGAAGCCCACCCTACGTCCACCCTACGGCACTGAAGCCCACCCTACAGCCACGCTACAGTTTACCTTGCAGCCAACCCTGCGGCGTACTCAAACCAACACAGAAACTTATATGCCGTCATTCCCGCGCAGGCGGGAATCCGAACATGTCTGCACGGAAACCCGCATCCCGTCATTCCCACGAAAGTGGGAATGACGGGATGCGGGGTTTGAGCAACTGTTTTTATCCGATAAGTTTCTGTGCGGACAGGTCTGGATTCCCGCCTGCGCGGGAATGACGGGTTTTAAGATTACGGTGTTATCGGGAATGACGGGTTTCAAGATTACGGTGTTGTCGGGAATGACGGTTCGGGTATTTCACTACGCCCGCCCCGCGCCTGTAAACGGCAAGTGCATCAAAAATGCCGTCTGAAGGTTCAGACGGCATCGGTATCGGGGAATCAGAAGCGGTAGCGCACGCCCAATGAGGCTTCGTGGGTTTTGAAGCGGGTGTTTTCCAAGCGTCCCCAGTAGTGGTAGCGGTATCCGGTGTCCAAGGTTAGGTTGGGTGTGATGTCGATGCCTACGCCTGCCACTGCGCCGAAGCCCACGCGGCGGATGCTGCGGCTTTGGTGGATGGGCGCGTGGGCGTTGGTCGGTCCGCTCACGATATTGGCGATGGTAACGGTTACTTGGTCTTCTACGGCAATGCTGTGTTTGATTTTGCCTAAACCAACCCGTGCACCGACATAGGGTTTGAAGCGGGTGCCGGTATCGAAATCGTAGATGGCGGAGATGCCGTAGTTGGATTCGGCTTTGAATGTGCCTTTGTCGGTGTGGTTTATTTCTGTTTTTGTGTCAACAGGCTTACCTTGAGAGGGGGTGATTGTTTTAGAATTTTCTGCGTGAATATGCTTGCCATGTCTCCAGGTATTGTAACGGGCGTAATCGAGAGCGATGCGCCAGTTGCCGAAATCGTAGCCGACGGAAAGGCGGGGGTGAGTGGAATGGGTTTTGATGTCGCGGTAGTCGTCGAAGATTTTGGCGTTGTCAGCGGGATAATCGTGGGTAATGTGTTCGTAGGCGTAGGCTAAATCTGCCTGTACATACGGGCCACGGCCATTGTCTTCACTTGCCGCCTGCGCTGCGGAAGAGAAGAGAAGAGAAGAGAAGAGAAGAGAAGAGAAGAGAAGAGAAGAGAAGAGAAGAGTTTTTTTGGGGCTGGATTCATTTTCGGCTCCGTGATTCGGTTTAACTGATTAAAAAAGAACGATTTTCACTGATGGTTCAAAGGCGGATTGTATCGGGTTTGGGGCGATGTTTCAACACATAGGACCGTGCCTGATGCGCGCTTTATGCGTTTGGTGCGTTCGGAGGCGGGAAATTTGCCTGCATTAAGCGTTTCAGACGGCATTTGCCGTTTCGGGTACAGGCAGGGGGTTTTCGGGTAAAATGGCACTCTTTTATCCGGCTGTTGAAAAATATGTCTTCATCTGTTTCAAGTAAAACGCGCTATTGGGTATTGGCACTTGCCGCCATCGTGCTGGACCAGTGGTCGAAGTGGGCGGTGCTGTCGTCGTTTCAGTATCGGGAACGCGTCAACGTCATCCCTTCGTTTTTCGATCTGACCTTGGTGTACAACCCAGGCGCGGCGTTCAGCTTCCTTGCCGATCAGGGCGGCTGGCAAAAATACTTTTTTTTGGTGCTGGCGGTGGCGGTGAGCGCGTATTTGGTACGCGCCATTTTGCGCGATGAGTTTGCAACCCTCGGCAAAATCGGGGCGGCAATGATTATCGGCGGTGCGTCGGGCAATGTCATCGATCGCCTGATACACGGTCATGTGGTCGATTTCTTATTGTTTTATTGGCAAAATTGGTTTTATCCCGCCTTTAATATTGCCGACAGTTTTATCTGCGTCGGCGCGGTGTTGGCAGTGTTGGACAATATCGTCCATCGCAAAGATAGCAAAAAAACGTGAATGCCGTCTGAACACGGAATGCAAAACTTATGAACGGAAAAACCATCATCCTTGCCAATCCGCGCGGCTTCTGCGCCGGCGTGGATAGGGCAATCAGTATTGTCGAACGTGCTTTGGAAGAATTCGGCGCGCCGATTTATGTGCGCCACGAAGTCGTCCATAACAAGTTCGTCGTCGATAACCTGCGCGAAAAAGGTGCGGTGTTTGTCGAAGACTTGGCGGAAGTGCCGCCGGGCGCGACACTGGTTTATTCGGCACATGGCGTATCGAGGGCGGTGCAGCAGGAAGCGGCGGAACGTGGTTTCCGCGTGTTTGATGCGACTTGCCCGCTGGTGACGAAAGTGCATAAGGAAGTCGCCCGACTGGATGCTCAAGACTGCGAAATCATCATGATCGGGCATAAGGGGCACGTCGAGGTTGAAGGCACGATGGGGCAGCTTGCGCCGGGCAAAATGCTTTTGGTCGAAACGGTCGGAGATGTGGCAAAACTCGAAGTCAGAAACCCCGACAAACTCGCCTATGTCAGCCAAACCACGCTCTCGGTCGATGAAACCAAAGACATCATTGCCGCGCTGAACGCGCGTTTCCCCAATATCCGCAATCCGCACAAGGAAGACATCTGCTATGCGACGACCAACCGGCAAACCGCCGTCAAAGAGCTGGCGGAACAGTGCGACATCGTGATTGTGGTCGGTTCGCCCAATTCGTCCAACAGCAACCGCCTGCGCGAAGTGGCGGCAGGCATCGGGACCGATGCGTATATGGTGGACAACGCGTCCTACCTGCAACGCGCGTGGTTTGAGGGCAAAAACAAAGTCGGCGTAACGGCAGGCGCGTCCGCGCCCGAAGTGTTGGTGCAGGAAGTATTGGCAACCATACGCGGGTGGGGGCATGAAACCGTACGCGAAGGGGAGGGTACGGAAGAAAGCATCGTGTTCGTCCTGCCCAAAGAGTTGCGCCGCGAGGGCGAAACCAAACCCGATTTGTGCAAACGTTGAGCAAGCGTTGAATGTTTGGGCAAAACAAATGCCGTCTGAACAGGCTTCAGACGGCATTTTTGCCGCGTGCCGGATACGGAAACCGATCAGGCGTAATGTCGTGCAAGAAAACCGGGCAGTTCGGACAAACCGTCCAATACGGCGAGATGCGGTGCGCCAAGGAGCTGTTCGCGCGAATGTGCGCCGGTGGTCACGCCGACTGCCGCCGCCCCCGCGTTTGCCGCCATATGCAGGTCGTGCGCCGTATCGCCGACGACCAATGCCTCTTTCGGGTCGAGTCCCAGTTCGCGGCAGATTCCGAACACCATTTCGGGCGAGGGTTTGGAGGGATATTCCCCTGCGCAGGCGGTGGCGAGCCAATAGCCGCCGGTGGCGGTTTGGCTGATGGCGTTGTCCAAGCCCGCCCGCCCTTTGCCCGTGGCAACGGCAAGCCGGAAGCCTTGCGCTTTGAGCGTGTCTAGACAGGGCAGTGCTTGAGGAAATAAAGACATATTGCGGTTGTTGGGATTGAGGTAATGTGCGGAATAAGTGCGCGCGATGTCGGCAACGGCGGTTTCAGACGGCATTTCGAGCAGGGTGCGGATGATGGCGGGCAGGCTGTAGCCGATCAGGCTGCGGACGCGTTCCGCTTCGGGCGGCGGAAATCCGCATTCGGCGAAGCTGCGGCGCATCGTGTCGATGATGGGTTGGGTCGTGTCGGCAAGCGTGCCGTCCCAGTCGAAGATGATGAGTTTGGGCGTGGTCATAGCAGGTTGGTTGCAGTAAAAAAGCAGATTTTATGCGGAAAACGCAGACGTGTCGCATTTTCGACAAAATTTGTCGGCTGCGCGATATGTTTTTCCGAACAAGCCGCGTTGTGCTTTATTAAAATAGAACCATTATCATTTATGTGAATGGGACAGTTTATGTCAGTTTTCCGCATCAATATGACCGCCACCACGGTTTTGGCAGCACTTTCGTCTTCGGTTTTTGCCGCACAAACGGCGGATTTGGAAACCGTCCACATCAAAGGGCAGCGTTCTTACAACGCGATTGCCACCGAGAAAAACGGCGATTACAGCTCGTTTGCCGCCACCGTCGGCACAAAAATCCCCGCTTCTTTGCGCGAAATTCCGCAATCCGTCAGTATCATCACCAACCAGCAGGTCAAAGACCGCAATGTTGACACCTTCGACCAACTGGCACGCAAAACGCCCGGCCTGCGCGTGTTGAGCAACGACGACGGACGCTCTTCGGTTTACGCGCGCGGTTACGAATACAGCGAATACAACATCGACGGCCTGCCTGCGCAGATGCAGAGTATCAACGGCACGCTGCCCAACCTGTTTGCCTTCGACCGCGTGGAAGTAATGCGCGGGCCGAGCGGACTGTTCGACAGCAGCGGCGAGATGGGCGGCATCGTGAATCTGGTGCGCAAACGCCCGACCAAAGCGTTCCAAGGTCATGCGGCGGCGGGATTCGGTACGCACAAACAATATAAAGCCGAGGCGGACGTATCGGGCAGCCTCAATTCAGACGGCAGCGTGCGCGGCCGCGTGATGGCGCAGACCGTCGGCGCGTCTCCGCGTCCTGCCGAGAAAAACAACCACCACGAAACCTTCTACGCGGCGGCGGATTGGGACATCAATCCCGATACGGTTTTGGGCGCGGGCTATCTTTACCAGCAACGCCACCTCGCGCCGTACAACGGCCTGCCTGCCGATGCAGACGGCAAATTACCGTCCCTGCCGCAACACGCATTTGTCGGCGCGGATTGGAACAAATTTAAAATGCACAGCCACGACGTGTTCGCCGATTTGAAACATTACTTCGGCAACGGCGGCTACGGCAAAGTCGGTATGCGCTATTCCGACCGGAAAGCCGATTCCAATTACACGTTTGCGGGCAGCAAACTCAACAATGCCGGAAAAGCCAACGTGGCGGGTTTGGGTACGGACATCAAACAAAAAGCCTTTGCGGTTGACGCAAGTTACAGCCGGCCGTTTGCCTTGGGCAACACCGCCAACGAATTTGTGATTGGTGCGGACTACAACCGTTTCCGCAGCACTAATGAACAAGGGCGTTCGACTGTTGCAAACAATATCGCCTTGGACAGTTTCCACTCTACCCCCTATGTCAGCCTGATACAAAATGCCCGTGCCGGCGCGCACGGCTACAAGCATACCCTTGACACCGAAAACCTTGATAAATTCGGCGTTTACGGCAAATCCGTCTTCCATCCTGCCGACGGGCTGTCGCTCATCGGCGGCGGACGTTTGGGACACTACAAAATCGAAGCGGGCGAAGGCGACGAGTTGCACAAAGCCAGCAAAACCAAGTTCACCGGCTACGCAGGCGCGGTTTACGACTTGAACGACAACAACAGCCTCTACCTGAGCCTGTCCCAGCTCTACACACCGCAAACCAACCTCGATGCCGACGGCAAGCTGCTCAAACCACGCCAAGGCAACCAGTTTGAAGTCGGCTACAAAGGCAGCTACATGGACGACCGCCTCAATACCCGAGTTTCGTTCTACCGCATGAAGGATAAAAACGCCGCCGCACCGTTGAACCCGAACAACAAAAAACCCCGTTACGCCGCATTGGGCAAACGCGTGATGGAAGGTGTTGAGACCGAAATCAGCGGCGCGGTTACACCGAAATGGCAAATCCATGCAGGTTACAGCTATCTGCACAGCCAAATCAAAACCGCCTCCAATTCGCGCGACGACGGCATCTTCCTGCTGATGCCCAAACACAGCGCAAACCTGTGGACGACTTACCAAGTTACGCCCGAGCTGACCATCGGCGGCGGCGTGAACGCGATGAGCGGCATTACTTCATCTGCAGGGATGCATGCAGGCGGTTATGCCACGTTCGATGCGATGGCGGCATACCGCTTCACGCCCAAGCTGAAGCTGCAAATTAATGCCGACAACATCTTCAACCGCCATTACTACGCCCGCGTCGGCGGCGCGAACACCTTTAACATTCCCGGTTCGGAGCGCAGCCTGACGGCAAACCTGCGTTACAGTTTTTAAAGACCAATATGCCGTCTGAAACGGCAGCCGCAGCATAATCAAACCACAACAAGCTGCGCTGCATACCCTATGCTCTCACAACTGGAGTATGGCATTGCGAAGGAAAACAGACCGAACCGGCAGGCAGACCGCTTTGCCGGTTCGGTTTTACCGTTTTACTGCCCATATGACCGAAGAACGAAACATCATGAAAACCACATACGCCACACAAGCCGCACGCCTTCCCCAAGCCTTTGAAACCGAAATCAAATCCACCTGCACGGGGCGAATCTATCGGATTCAGACGGCAACACTCGGCGAAATGCCGTCTGAAGGCTATCCCGTCCTCTTTGTCCTCGACGGCGAAGCCTTTTTCCCCGCACTTTTCAACATCATGCAGTCGCTGATGAACAATCCCGTTACCCGAAGCAACGCCCCCTGCCTGATTGTCGGTATCGGCTACACGACAGGCAGTGTGCGCGATTTGGCACAACGTGCTGCCGACTACACACCGCCGCTTGGAGACAACGCCACAGCAGACGAACGGCGGCAGTTCGGACAGGCAGACCGCTTCGCCGACTTTATCGACAGCGAACTGACCGCCTTTTTAGAAAGCCGCTACACCCTAAACCGCAATGAAACCGCCGTATTCGGGCATTCGTTCGGCGCACTGTTCGGACTGTATTCCCTGCTTTCCCGCCGCCGTTTCAGACGGCATTGGCTCGTATCCCCCTCGATTTGGTGGCACAACAGGCGGATACTCGACTTTATGCCGTCTGAAAACCGGTTGGACGGCATCGATGTCTGCCTCAACATCGGTGCGCTCGAGCGGGGCAGCGGTTGCAAACGTAGGGAAGGACGCGATATGGCAGGGCAGGCCGAACAAATGGCGGCAGAGTTGGTCAGACACGGGGCCGCCGTTTTTTTCCGGGAATATCCGAATGCCGACCACGGCAATGTCCCGTTCTACTCACTGACCGACTGCGTCGAATATTTGAGGAAGGCTTGGCAGAGGTAGGGAATCAGGGGTGGGCATAAAGGCATTTCTCACCGCAAAGCCGGAAGCCCAAAAAACCGACATCGCCGCATTGGTGCGTAAGCAGGCAGCGATTGCATACCGCACAGACAAGAAAATCGAAGATAACGGCTTATCGCGTGACAAACCGGCGGAAATCCCGCCCGTGCCCTTAAACCGCACACGGCAGATACCGTTCGCAAAGGCAATGTGCAACTTTGCCCGAAACAATCCGTCTTTCAACCCTTGCAAGGACGAACGGCAAAGGACGGAACAGCCCGCACAATACGCGAAAGCGGACAAGCCCCAAGTTTTAGTAATGGATGCGGTAAAATAGAAAACCGCCCGTTAATCAGGCGGTTTTGGTGGTCTATTGACTTAAAAGCACAATCAAGGCTAGAATAACCCTAGCATCAATCGTAACAGTCAATTGCAAAATTCCTATGGTAAGAGAGATTTGCATTTGGATGTTTCCTGTAAAGTTTCAAAACTAGGCAGGAATGCAAAAAATCCCCTTGTTCTCAGGCTTGGGGATTTTTGTTTGTGCCTGCCGCTTTTTTAAAGTTCGCGCCCGAACCCGTCTCATAAAATCCCTTATATATTGCACCCCGTCAAAGGGGCGCATTACTTTTCTCTCATTTCGCAGTGCCACAATGCTTGCGGCTTGCCGTAAGCTTGCAGCGGCGTTGTCGCTCCCGTTCTCATTTTATTTTGATATAAAAATCCCTGCTTCAGGCCGTCTGAAACAGGGATAGATTAATTTAACGGACGGGCGGGCATTTTTTTCAGACGGCACGGTCTGATTTCTTTGCCCGGTTTGTCGATTTGGTATTTTTGGAATGAAAGGGCGGTTTTGATACCGATACTTTAGAAAATGCCGTTTTTCCCTTTGGTGCTGTCTGTGTCATGTACACGGATATCAATCGCCCCGGTTGCTCTATTTAGACTGGCGAAATAACCAAAAATACGTTTTTCTTGGCAGTTACTTTTATTCAATCATTCGAATAAAGTACGAATGAAACCGATTTTGGGCTTCAGACGGCATTTATATTTTGGGTTACCAATTCACGCGCACCGACCGGCTGCCGAGCAGTTTTTCCAGTTCGCCGAATAAGGTGGAACTCGGTGTAACCGTCCATTTCGGCGGCACTTGAAACCTGCCCGACGCTTTTTCGTTGGCATACGACAGTTGCAGCGGGATGCGCGGCGTGTCGGGCAGTTGGTGGGCGGCAAGCAGTTGTACCAGTCCGCCGATGTCGTGATGCGGGGCGAGGGCGAGGCTGAGGCTGCGGGCGTAGCGTTCGCGCGCCGTTTGCAGGGTCATGACTTGGTTTGCCAGAATACGCAGTCCGTCGCCGCCGCCGTAGTCGTCGCGGCTGACTTTGGATTCGATAATCAGCACTTGGTCGGCTTTGAGGCAGTCGGCGCAGTTTTCCAGCGTCTGTCCGCCGATCATGATTTCAACCTGCCCGCTCAAGTCTTCGAGGCTGACGAAGGCGATTTTGCCGCGCTTGCCCATCATCGTGCGCACGGCGGTAACGAATCCGGCGAGGCGCACGCTGTCTTGCGGTTTGAGTTTCGACAGTTTCTGCGGGGCGATTTGGCGGACTTCTTGGGCATACGGGCCGAACGGGTGGCCGGACAGGTAAAAGCCGATGACGGTTTTTTCTTCGGCGAGTTTTTCCGATTCGCTCCACATCGGTGCGTCAATGAGCCGCACCGGTTCGATGGCGTCTTCCATCATGTCGAACAGACCGCCCTGATTGGCGTTGGCGGCTTTTTGGTCGGCGTTGTTCATGGCAAGGTCGATGTTTGCCAAGAGCATGGCGCGGTTGGGTTCGATGCTGTCGAACGCGCCGCCGCGGATCATGGCTTCAAGGGTGCGGCGGTTCATATGTTCTTTGCCGACGCGCTCGCAGAAGTCCAAGAGGCCGGTAAACTTGCCGCCGCTTTGCCGCGCGGCGATGATGGATTCGACGGCTGCTTCGCCCGTGCCTTTAATCGCGCCGAGTGCGTAGCGGATTTTCATGTTCGGATACGGCGTGAAGCAGTAGTCGGATTCGTTGATGTCGGGCGGCAGGAACTCGATGCCGTTGGCGCGGCAGTCGTCGTAGAAATGCTTGAGCTGGTCGGTGTTGTCCAATTCGGACGACATGGTCGCCGCCATAAATTCGGCGGGGTAGTGGGCCTTGAGCCATGCGGTCTGGTAGGAAATCAGGGCGTAGGCGGCAGCGTGGGATTTGTTGAAACCGTAGCCGGCGAATTTTTCCATGTAGTTGAAGATTTCGTCGGATTTTTCGCGCGAAATACCTTGTTTTGCCGCACCTTCGGCAAAGATTTCGCGGTGTTTTACCATTTCTTCGGGCTTTTTCTTACCCATGGCGCGACGCAGCAAGTCCGCGCCGCCGAGCGAGTAGCCGCCGATAATCTGCGCTGCCTGCATCACTTGTTCTTGATACACCATAATGCCGTAGGTCGGCGCGAGGATGCCTTCGAGCAGCGGGTGGATGTATTGGAATTCCTGACCCTTCATACGCGCGACGAAGTCGGGGATGTTGTCCATCGGGCCTGGGCGGTAGAGCGATACGAAGGCGATGAGTTCTTCAAACTTGGTCGTATGCGCCGTTTTCAGCATTTTCTTCATGCCGGTCGACTCGAACTGGAACACGGCGGTGGTGTTCGCGTCGCGGAAGATTTGATAGGCGGCCTGGTCGTCGAGCGGAATTTTGCCGACATCGATGATGTCGCCGGTGGTGCTTTTGATGTTGTTCTGCGCCATTTCGATAATGGTCAGGTTGCGCAGGCCCAAAAAGTCGAATTTCACCAAACCCACGTCTTCCACGTCGCCCTTGTCATACATCGATACGGGCGAGGCGGATTCGTCTGCCTGATACACGGGGCTGTAATCGGAAATCTTGCCCGGCGCAATCAACACGCCGCCCGCGTGCATACCCAAACCGCGCGTCAAATCTTCCAGCTTTTTCGCCAGCGTAATCAGTTCGTCCGCTTCTTCCGCTTCGATTAATTCCTGAATCTGCGGCTCGGCCTCCATGGCTTTTTCCAAACTCAGGGGTTTGTTGGCTTCCAACGGAATCAGCTTGGACAGTTTGTCGCACAGCATAAACGGCAGTTTCAGCACACGCCCCACGTCGCGAATCACCGCTTTGGACGACATTGTGCCGAAGGTAACAATTTGGCTGACTGCTTCCGCGCCATATTTTTCGCGCACATATTCAATCACGCGGCCGCGATTTGCCTGACAGAAGTCCACGTCAAAGTCGGGCATGGAGATGCGTTCAGGGTTTAAGAAACGCTCGAACAGCAGCGCGTATTTGAGCGGATCAAGGTCGGTAATCTTCAATGAATACGCCACCAGCGAGCCTGCGCCCGAACCACGTCCCGGCCCGACCGGACAGCCGTGCGTTTTCGCCCAGTTGATAAAGTCTTGTACGATAAGGAAATAGCCGGGAAATTTCATCTGGATAATGATGTTCAGCTCAAAATCCAAACGTTCCTGATATTCCGGCATTTTTGCCGCACGCTCCGCCTCGTCGGGATAAAGCTGAACCATGCGTTCCTGCAAACCCTCGTTGGACAGTTTTACCAAATAATCATCCAGCGACAGGCCGTCCGGAGTAGGGAAGAGCGGCAGGAAGTTTTTGCCCAATGTGATGTGCAGATTACAGCGTTTGGCAATTTCTACCGTGTTTTCCAAGGCTTCGGGCAAATCGGCGAAACGTTCCAGCATCGTTTCCGGCGGAATGAAAAACTGGCTCGGCGTAAAATCGCGCGGACGTTTTTTGTCCGTCAATACCCAGCCGCCTGCGATGCACACCCGCGCCTCGTGCGCGTTGAAATCGTCGCGGCTCATAAACTGTGTCGGATGCGTCGCTACCACCGGCAAACCCAGTTCCTCCGCCAGCTTCACGCTGCCGGAAACGCAAGCCTCCCATTCGGGACGCTCGGGCAGGCGTTGCAGCTCTAAATAAAACGCATCGGGAAACCACGCCGCATATTTCAACGCCGCCGCCCGCGCCGCGTCTTCATTGCCGTTCAACAGATTCACGCCCACTTCGCCGTAATGCGCGCCGCTCAAACAAATCAAGCCGCTGTTGTCGCCGTTTTCCAGCCATTCGGGATTGAGTTCCGCGTGATGGATATTGCGGTCTTTGCCGACATAGGCCGCCGTCAAAAGCTCGCTCAAACGCAGATAGCCCGCATCGTTGCGGATAATCAGCATGGCGCGGAACGGCTTGTCGGGCGCATTCGGATTGCCTATCCACACGTCCGCCGCCCCGATGGGCTTAATCCCCGCGCTGCGGCAGGCTTTATAGAATTTCACCAAACCAAATTCGTTCATCAAATCGCTGATGCCCAAAGCAGGCAAACCGTATTCCTGCGCTTTGGCAATCAGTTTTTTAATCCGCACCATACCGTCGGTAATCGAAAATTCGGTATGCAGGCGCAGGGGGATGTAGGTCGGCTCGGTCATGGCAAAATCGGCGTGAACAATAAAAGGCGTATTGTAGCAGGGTTGTCTTCAGATGGCGGTGTAGGTCATGCCGTTTCGGATTCAGACGGCATTGCCTGCCAATGGTTTCCGCGCTTTTGCGGCGGCAAAAAAATGCCTCCTGCCGTGTGGCGGAGGCTTCCCAAGGAGTATTGATAGATATAAAGGACTATCAAACTAGTTATAAAGAACTATATACCTTATTCGGACGGATGGCAAGCAGTTAAATTAATTTTACGTTCAAACAGGTTTTTGATTTCGTTTTGATGGCTGATGCCGATGACCAGCGTATCGGGCAGTTCGTGTTTGAGGATGTGCATCAGCGTCAATGCGGATTCGTCGACGGGTCGGATGGCGGCATATGGGGTTTCAGACGGCATTTTTACTTTTACGGAACAGCTGGTGTGGGATGTGCTGCCGGTTTTGCGGTAATTTTGGGTACGGCGGCGGCAGGTGCTACAATAACGGCCTCTTTCTGCAAGGGAACATTATGGAAGCCACCGTCTATCTCGAAGACAACGAATACATCGCCCTGTGCGACCTCTTGAAATTGGCCGGACTTGCCGAAAGCGGCGGGCAGGCAAAAGCGTTTATCGCCGAAGGGCTGGTGTTGCGCAACGGCGAAACCGAAACCCGTAAATCCGCCAAAATACGCGGCGGCGAAGTCATCGAGTTTGACGGCGCGCGCTTGGAAATCGCCGATGGATACGACCCTGAAGCATAAAGCCGAAGCCCTTTTGGGCGAGCCGCTTTTAGACGAACCCGTCCGCCCCGAGTCGTGGGAATGCTGCGGCAGCGACTGCGGCGAGGCGTGCATTCAGACGATTTATTGGGCAGATAAGGCCCGCTACGACGCGCAACGGCGGAAATTGAAAGAAGCGGGTTGGGCAGATGACGAAGATAACGGAAAGGCCGTCTGAAACGGTTCGGCTTGATGGAAACCGCGTTTTGAGACGACCTTTTATTGTGGATTGAAATAGAAAATACTTATTTCGTCATTCCCGCGCAGGCGGGAATCTAGGTCCTGATTTATCAGAAATATTTAGCTTTTCAAACTTCTGGATTCCCGCCTGCGCGGGAATGACGGTATAGGGACTTTTCCTTTGCATTTGCCATACGCCCGTCTTCAACCTTACCGCCGCCACACCGCCCGACAATATTGAAACACCCTGCCCACCATTTACCACACACATAACGCCTTATGATAGACCTGCACTGCCATTCCACCGTTTCCGACGGTATGCTCTCCCCTGCCGAAGTCGTGCGCCTCGCGCATCAAAACGGCTGCACGCTGCTGGCGTTGACCGACCACGACCACACCGGCGGCATCGCCGAAGCGCGTGCCGAAGCCGACAAACTCGGTTTGCGCCTGATTAACGGCGTGGAAATCTCCGTAACGTGGCGCGGGCGCACGATACACGTTGTCGGTTTGGATTTCGACGAGCAGGACGAAAACCTGCAAAACCTGTTGGCAGATGTCCGCAAAGGCCGTCTGAAACGCCTCGAAGCCATCGCCGCCAAGCTCGAAAAGAAAGGCATCGGCGGCGCATACGACGGCGCGCTCGCGCTGGCGGCAAACAAAGAAATGGTCAGCCGCACCCACGTCGCCGAGTTCCTCATCCAAGCGGGACATGTCAAAAACAAGCAGCAGGCGTTCACCAAATACTTGGGCGACGGCAAGTCCTGCGCCGTCCGACACGAATGGGCGACGCTGGAAGACTGCGTATCCGCCGTCAACGGCGCGGGCGGGTTGGCGGTCATTGCCCATCCGATGCGTTATGATTTGTCCGCCACCGCCAAGCGCAATCTGTTTGAAGAATTTAAAAACCTCGGCGGCGCAGGCATCGAAGTCCACAGCGGCAACTGCTGCAAAAACGACCGCCTCAACTACGCGCTTTTGGCAGAACGCTTCGGTATGCTCGCCAGCGCGGGCAGCGACTTCCACCGTTTAAACGACTTCAGCGGCGGCATCCTCGGCGCGTGTCCCGAGCTGCCGGAAAACTGTAGGCCGGTGTGGGCGCATTTTTCCCGACATTGAATGCAGATAAAAATGCCGTCTGAAAACTTTTCAGACGGCATTTTTTGCGGTTTAAACGTTGTCGTACAGTTTTCGGACGGTCTTACCGATGGCGGCAATGCCTTTTTCCAGCGTTTCCGCATCCTGCGCGATGCTCATACGAATGCACTCGCCCGCGTGCGGGTAATCCTGCGTGTCGATGCCGACGAAGAAATGCTCGCCCGGAATAATCAGCGTACCTTCGGCTTTGAGCATTTCGTACAGGGTTTGCGAAGGAACGGGCAGGTTTTCAAACCAGAGCCACAGGAAAATCGCGCCTTCGGGTTTGTGGATTTTCATCGGGTACGCGCCCAGCTCCCGCTTGAGCAGCGAGACGGCGGTTTGCGCCTGATTGCGGTAAAACGGCCGGATGACTTGGTCGGCAAGCCGTTTCATCTCGCCGCTTTCCAGCAGCGGGGCGGCGATGGCCGCGCCGAAGCGCGTGGGGGCAAGGTTCACAATCGCGTTCAGGCTGCTGACGGCTTTGACGACTTCCGGCGCGGCGACGATGATGCCGGTGCGAACGCCCGGCAGGCCGACTTTGGAAAGGCTGAAGCAGAGGATGATGTTTTCGTGCCAATTCAGCGTTACGTCGCTGTAAATGATGTTGGGGAACGGCATTCCGTAGGCGTTGTCGATAATCAGCGGAATGCCGTGTTTTTGCGCCAAAGCGTCCAGCCGCGCCATTTCGCCGTCGGTTAGCACGTTGCCGGTCGGGTTGGTCGGGCGCGAACAGCAAATCGCGCCGATTTTGCCTTCTTTCAGCTCGGGCAGGCTTTCCAGCGCGTCAAAGTCCACGCGGTATTTGAAGAAGCCGGCTTCGCCTTCGTGTTCGACGTTTTCAATTTTGGGCTTGACGGAAACGAAGTGCTGCCCTTCGATATGCACGTCGGCATAGCCGATGTATTCGGGCGCGAGCGGCAACAAAATGGCTTTTTCTGCGGATGTGCCGTCTGAAAGCTTGAATTTGCCGCCGAAGAGGTTGAATAAATAGAAAAACGCGTTTTGCGAACCATTGGTCAGCGCGATATTGCCGGCGGTCAGATTCCAGCCGTATTCGCGATTGAGGAAGGCGGTCAGCGCGTCAATCAGCGCGGCATCGCCTTGGGGGTTGGAGTAGTTGCCGATGTTTTCGACGGCGTGTTCCGCCGCCAGCTTGGAAAATATGTCGGCGAACGCCTGATCGATTTCCGGAATGCGCGCCGGGTTGCCGCCGCCGAGCATGTTGACGGGCTTGTCGCTTTTGAGCGCGTCGCCGAGGTCGTCCATCAGTTGGAGGATGCCGCTGTGTTGCGTGAATTTTTCGCCGAATGCTGAAAACTGCATGTCAAACTCCGTGTGTGTAAGGTAGGTTGGTTTGTACGTTATGCCGTCTGAAGGTTCAGACGGCATTTTTTTGTGTGTTTCTCGTACCCAAAGCAGGTCGCAGATGCCGTCGCTCGGGGCAAAGCCGGTCGGGGCGTTGATGAGCAGGGTACGGATTGCCTGCTGGTCGTAACGGTCGCAGGCCGCACGGATGCGGTCGAGCAGGGCGGAGAGCTCGTGCCACGGCAGCATGGTCTCGTTGGCGGTCATGATGCGCGGATGGCCGGTTTTGCGGACGTTGTCGCCGATGAGCAGCTCTTCGTAGAGTTTTTCTCCGGGACGCAGTCCGGTAATGAGGATTTCGATGTCGCCGTCGGGTTGTTCGGGTGTTTTGGGTTTGAGGCCGCTTAGGGTAATCATTTGGCGGGCAAGGTCGATGATTTTGACGGATTCGCCCATATCAAGGACGAACACGTCGCCGCCCGTACCCATCGCACCCGCCTGTATGACGAGTTGGGCGGCTTCGGGTATGGTCATGAAATAACGTGTGATTTCGGGGTGGGTCAGGGTAAGCGGGCCGCCTTCTGCAATCTGTTTTTCAAACAGCGGGACAACGGAGCCGGACGAACCTAAAACATTGCCGAAACGTACCATGCTGAAGCGGGTTTTTTGTCCGGGTTCGGCGGCGAGTGCTTGAAGGCAGAGTTCCGCCATGCGTTTGCTGGCACCCATGGTGTTGGTGGGGCGGACGGCTTTGTCGGTGGAGATGAGGACGAAGGTTCTTACGCCCGATGCCGTGGCGGCAAGCGCGCACTCGAGTGTGCCGAAGATGTTGTTGCGTATGCCTTCGACGGTGTTGAATTCGACCATGGGGACGTGTTTGTAGGCGGCGGCGTGATAGACGGTCGCAACGGAAAAGGCGGTCATGACGTGTTCGAGCAGGGTGCGGTTTTGCACCGAACCCAAAAAGGGCAGGATTTCGGTATCGGTATTGTTTTGGGTGCAGTATTCGCGCAATTCTTTTTCGATGGCGTACAGGGCGAATTCGGATAACTCGAACAGCAGCAGCTTTTCGGGGCGGCGGCGGATAATCTGGCGGCAGAGTTCCGAACCGATGGAGCCGCCCGCGCCGGTTACCATGACGGTTTTGCCTTCGATGTCGGCACTCATCAGACGGTCGTCGGGTGCGACGGAATCGCGCCCGAGCAGGTCGGACACAGAGATTTTTTTGAGCGTGCCGATGCTGATTTTCCCGTCCATCAGGTCTTTCATTCCGGGAATGGTCAACACTTCGCACGGATAGGCTTCCAGTTTGCTGATGATTCGGCGGCGTTGTTCCTGAGTCGCGCTGGGAATGGCGAGCAGGATTTTTTCCACGCCGCAGCGTCCGATGAGGGCGGCGATGTCGTCGGGGCGGTAAACGGCAAGGCCGCAGATGACGGTGTGCCAAAGCTTGGGGTTGTCGTCCACAAAGGCGGCGGCGGAATATTCGCGCATTTGTTTGACGGCCTCGAGAAGCTGCCTGCCCGCCTGCCCCGCGCCGTAAATAATGACGGGGGTCATCTGTTTTTTGGGGTGTTCGGACAACAGCCCGCGCAAAACCATACGCGAGCCGGTCACGGAAACAAACAGCAGCAGGAAATAGACGACGGGCAGGGCGAGGCGCAATTTTTCTTCAAATATCAGCGTATTGAGGAAAAACAGTACGGCGGAGGCGAGGCTGCCTGCCAGCGCGGTGGAGAGGATACGGAAGCTGATGAAGCGTGTGACGGCGCGGTAAAGCCCCATTCTGAAGAACAGGCAGGCGGTCAAAAGCGCGGTCAATAGGAAAGACTGCCAGTTGGCGGGGTCGAACCATTCTTCGGAATAGTCGGCCTTCAGGCTTTGGGTGAACCAGAATGCAATGAAAATCATCAGAAAATCGTGTATGAGGAAACAGGTTTTCTTGATGTTGCGCGGCAGGGCGATCAGGGTTTCCAGATTCATATCGTGGGGCGGTATGTGTTTTCAGACGGCGTATGCCGTCTGAAGGGTTATCGTGCGGCTTCGGTCAATACGGCTTCGATGTGTTCTTTGCAGAACGCGATTTCGCCGTCGGTCAGCGTCGGATGCACCAAAAACATCAGGCTGGTGTCGCCCAGTTCGACGGCGTTTTTCAGCCGCTCTTTCGGCCGCCACGGCGTGTTGTCGAAGGCTTTTTCCAAATACACTTCTGAGCAGCTGCCTTGATAACAGGGGACTTTGCGCGCGTTCAGTTCGCTGACGATGCGGTCGCGCGTCCAGCCGTCTTTCAGGTGTTCGGGTTTGACGAAGGCGTAGAACTTATATTGCGCGTGTTCGATGTAGCCGGCGACTTCAATCAAACGGATGCTGCTGAATTTGCCCAGGCTTTCCGCCAGCTTGGCGGCGTTTTCTCGGCGGCGCGCCGTCCATTCTGGCATACGTTTGAGCTGGATGCGCCCGATGACCGCCTGCATTTCCATCATACGCCAGTTTGTGCCGAAACTTTCGTGCAGCCAGCGGAAACCGGGTGCGTGTTGGCGGCAGTACACGGCATCGTAGCTTTTGCCGTGGTCTTTGTACGACCACATTTTTTCCCACAGGGTTTTGTCGTTGGTCGTAACCATACCGCCCTCGCCGCCGGTGGTCATGATTTTGTCTTGGCAGAACGACCACGCGCCGACGTGTCCGATGCTGCCGACGGATTTGCCTTTGTATTTCGCGCCGTGCGCTTGGGCGCAATCTTCGATCACCCAAAGATTATGTTCTTTTGCCAAAGCCATAATGCCGTCCATTTCGGCGGGCATACCGGCAAGGTGGACGACGATGACGGCTTTGGTATTCGGGGTCAGCACAGCCTTGACGGTTTCCGCGCTGATGTTTTGGCTGTTCAAATCCACATCGGCAAACACCGGATTTGCGCCCGCGTTCACAATGCAGGACGCGGAAGCCAAGAAAGTGCGCGAGGTAACGATGACATCGTCGCCCGCGCCTATGCCGATTGCTTTGAGCGCGGCATCGAGTGCCAGCGTGCCGTTGGCAAGGGCGACGGCGTATTGCGTACCGGCGAAGGCGGCAAATTCTTTTTCAAATTCGCGGCATTCGTTTCCCGTCCAGTAATTGACTTTGTTGGACAGCAGGACTTTGGAAACGGCATCGGCTTCTTCTTGGGTGAAGCAGGGCCACGGGGAAAGGGAAGTGTTCAACATGATGGTTTGTCCGTCGGGTTCAGACGGCATTTCCGACCCTATGCCGTCTGAAGGGGGTGCGTCCCGAAGAATCGGGCGCACGCCGCAGGTGTTGTCAAAATCGGTCTGTACGGGGGTGTATTTTAATCGCTTATGCTGTCGAGGTCTCGGGGTTTTTGCGCGGCAGCGGCTTTGCCGGGTTGCCCGCGACGGTTATGCCGTCTGAAACGTCGCGCACGACGACTGCGCCCGCTCCAATGGTTGCGCGGCTGCCGATACGGATTTGCTGGCGGCTGCACGCGCCCGTGCCTATCCAGCTTTCTTCGCCGATACGCGTGTTGCCCGACAGGTGCGCGCCCGGGCTGATGTGGACGAAAGCGTCAAGCAGGCAGTCGTGATCGACGGTGGCGGCAGTGTTCACAATCACGCCGTCTTTCAATACGCTGCCGGCCTGTACGACTGCCTGAGCCATCACGACGCTGCCCTGACCGACGGTTGCCGACGGGGAAACGTATGCAAGCGGATGAATCAGGACGGGCAGTTTAAAACCCAATGCGGCGGCGCGTCCGGCGATTTGGCGGCGGATGCGGTTGTTGCCGACGGCGACGGCGATGTCGAATTGTTCGGGCAATAAACCGTTTTCAAGCAGCAGCGTCGTGCCGATGACGGGAAAGCCGTCGATACTGCCTTGTGCGCGGTCGTCCAGAAAAACGATTTCGCCGTATGTGCCGAGTGCGGCGGCAAGGTCGGCAACGACTTTGCCGTGTCCGCCCGCGCCGACGACGGCAAGTTTGCGTTTTCCTGTGAAAGGGGGCATAGTGGCTTCGCCCTCCGCCGAAATACCTTCTTTGATCAAGACTTTTCTGACTGTCAAAAACAGGATTTTCATATCCAGCCAAAAACTGTAATGGTCGATATACCAAACATCGCAGGCGAATTTTTCGTCCCACGAAAGCGCGTTGCGCCCGTTGACCTGCGCCCAGCCGGTAATGCCCGGTCTCATTTCGTGGCGGCGGTTTTGAAATTCGTCGTAAAGCGGCAGGTAGTGCATCAAAAGCGGGCGCGGGCCGACCAGGCTCATCTCGCCTTTTAAGACATTCCACAGTTCGGGCAGTTCGTCCAAGCTGGCGGCACGCAGTTTTTTGCCGAAATCGGTCAGGCGTTCGCTGTCGGGCAGCGGAATGCCGTCTGAATCAAGCGCATCGCGCATAGAGCGGAATTTAATCATTTTAAACGGCTTGCCGTCCTTGCCCGGCCGCTCTTGGATGAAGAACACGGGCGAACCCAGATTCTTGCGGATGAGGTACGCCAAAATCAGGAAAACGGGTGAGAGGACAATCAGCCCCGATGCGGAGGCGGCAATGTCGAACAGGCGTTTGAAAAATTTATTCATCAGCTAATCTTTCAATCAGGTTGACGATTTTTTGATAGGCAACGTCGCGCCTGAAGCGGCGGACGATTTCGTCGGACTGAACGGGGTCGTTTTTGCGTTTCAAAATATTTTTGGCGGCTTGAACGAAGCTGTCCACGTCGCCGGAACGGTAGTTTTCGTGCGGCAGCAGATTCATGAGGTCGAGGACTTCGGCATTGGTCTGGCTGTTCAGAATCGGTTTTTGCAAAGCCATATAGTCGGAAAGTTTGTTGGTAACCGACTGCATGGCGTGGCTATGGATGGCGTTGACGGCAATGTCGCACGCTTTGGCAATCGACATCATTTCAGAATAGGGTAAATAACCGTAAAACTTGATGGCGCGATTTTCATATTGTTTGAGTTTCTCCAAATCGGGGCCGCCGCCCATAATGTGCAATTCGACGTTTTCGCCGTCGTCTAAAAGTTTCCGAACACCTTTGCACACGGTTTCCACGTCGTAGCTGTAACTGAGCGTGCCCAAGTAGAAAAGGCGGACGGTTTTGGAGCGGAATCGCGGGGGGGGGGGGGGGGTGG